>DATGEF010000418.1:0-24779 GCA_035310405.1 Chloroflexia bacterium
TCGGGATCGATCCGTGCTGTGATCAACGTTTCCTCGAAATGGGGGCCACGGGCCAGCTCGGCGCCGTCCGGGCCGATGACGCCGCTGTAGCCCGCGAAAGCAATCCCATCTTCGTAGCCGACCCGGTTGCAATGGACGACATAGGTGGTGAAGAACTCGGCGAACATGCGGTGCGTCAGCCCCAGGTCGAAGGTGGTGTCCAGGTAGTCGTCGCCGGGCTTGACCCCCCGCCCGGGGCCGGCCGAGACCAGCAGCAGGGTCTCCGCGCCATCTTGCCAGAGGAGATAAGGCGAGGAGATGTGCCAGAAGTCTTCGCAGATCAGCATGCCGAGCCGGCCGAAGCGGGTATCGAAGGCCCGGATTTTGCGCCCCTGGCCCACAAAGCGCATATCGTCGAACATGCCATAGGTCGGCAGGTAGACCTTGCGGTGGATATGGACCGGCCGGCCGCCGCTGAAGTACACCTGGCTGATATAGTGGATATAGCGGTCGTCTTCCTCGATAAACCCGACACAAATATCCAGGTCTTGCTGCGCGGCCACCTCGGCCAGGCGACGCAGGGGGGGGGCATCCACCCGCATTGCGACGTCGTCGGTGAGATCTTGCAGGTAGTATCCGGTCAGGCTCGCTTCGGGAAAGACGAGCAGATCGACTTTCTCAAACACCGCGCGCTCAATAAACTCATGGTGCTTGGCCAGGTTGCGGTCTACGTCCCCCAGCGTGGGATTGATCTGGGCCAGGCCGATGGTATACGCCGCCGGGCTGGGCGCCGGGTCGGGTCTTTCCGGCGCTTCCCGGGGCTGATCTGTCGATTCGTCGCTCATCAGAACCTCCTCTACTCGGTGTACGAGCGGCCCTTCCAGGTCACGCCTGCGCCGGTGAGCAAGCGGCGCAGGCTGTCCAGCAGGATGCCAGCAAACGACAGCATACCCAGCGGGTAGGCAAAAGTCCAGCCCCAGGGCAGCTCCAGGGTTTGGTCGAGCCGCCGCTTCATCAGCAAGAGCGCCGCGATCTGGACGCCACTCAGGCCGAGACTCCGGCCGGCGGCACTGCGCCGGCCGGCCGGGCGGGCCAGGGCGCGGGTCAGGTAGAGCGCGAAGAACGCGAAGGGCAGCACCCCGGCCACCAGGGTGGCGATCTGGGCCACGCCCAACACGGGCTGCGTTTTCATCGAAAGCAGGACATTCTTCCGCCACCCTTCCCAGATCTCGGCCAGGTTCTGGTACATGCGCACCTGCATCAGGTTCCGTCCGTCGGCCAGGTAGAGACGATAGCCGCTGCGCTTCACGCGCCGGGCGAGCTCCAGGTCTTCGGCGATCTCCTGGCGGACGGCGGCGATGCCGCCGACCGCGTCGTATACGGCGCGCCGGATCAGGATATACTGGCCATTGGCGATGGCGGTCGGGCTGCGCGGATCGTTGACCGCGGATGGATTGTAGAAGCTGAAAATCCCCAGATAGACGATCGGCATAATCAGTCGCTCGGCCGGGCCGACCATGATCGAGCGGGGCGTGATGGTATAGAGGTCGATCCCGCGCGTCACGGCGTCGTAGACGCTGGTCGCCAGGCTGGCCGGGCTATGGACGGTATCGGCGTCGGTGCAGAGCAGCCACTCGCCACGCGCGTGCGCGATGCCCTGATGGAGCGCCCAGGGTTTGCCCTTCCAGCCCGCCGGCAGAGGCCGGCCCGAGACGATGGATAGTTGGGGATAGCGGGCGGCAAAGTCCGCCAGGATCGCCGGGGTCTGATCGGTCGATTGGTCGTCGACGGCAATGACTTCGTAGCGATCCGGCGGGTAGGCCTGGGTCAGCAAGCTGGGCAGGAGGGCCGGGAGGTTGCGCGCTTCATTGCGCACCGGGACGACAATGGACACCAGCGGCCAATCCGGCCCGCCGGGCGGCGGCGGACTGGGCGGGGCGCCATCCGGGCCAGCGGTGCCGCGCCGTAACGCCGGCGGCCGGGAGTCGGCGCCGAGCAGGCGGAGGATGCGGCCCACCCCACCAAGAACACATAGTGTATAGACGACGAGCCAGGCTGGCGGTGCCTGGCGGGGCGCAGGATGCGACATGCAGTAGTCCTTCCGCGGACAGGTTCGCAGGGCGCCCATCCCGGGTGCTTAACTCAGCCACTGCATTATCCGCCATCTCTGCGTCTAACGTCAACAGCCCGGCCAGGGGCCGGGCTGTTGGCGGGGGCCGATCCTCCGCTAATGGACGACGATCGTGACCGCGAAGATCCGGGAAGGCATCCCGCAGGGCGGGGTGACTTTCCGGCAATGCGGATCGGCCAGGATGGTCAGCAGGGTCTGGCCAGGCTGGAGGGCTGTGTAGCGCCCCTGGCCCGGATCAGGGCTGGGGCCGGCCAGCCCCAGGACGGCCGGGTTGGCGACGGTCACGGTCCAATCGTAGCTGTTGCCCAGGGCCAGTTGCAGGGTATTGCCGGTCTTCATCTCGACCGTCCACTGGTGTTCTCCGGCCAGGGTCAGGACGACGGTCCCCGTGGCGTCCGGGGTCAACACCAGCGGGGTGCCTCCCGGCGGCAGCGGGGTGATATCGCGCAGGGGCGGCCCGAGCGTGGACCCGGTCGGCGCGATTGAGGTACCGACAATCGGGCCGCTGATCATCGGCGGCGAGGTCGTGCTCGGGGCCGGGGTCGGACTCCCGGTCAGGTTACGACCAATCGGGGGGTTGACATGGTCTTCCGGGGCCGCGGTGGCCGGCGGCGGCGTGTCGGTCGGCTGGCTACTGGCCGGGGCCGCGGTGGCCGGCGGCGGCGTGTCGGTCGGCTGGCTACTGACGGGCTGGCCCGGAGTCGGGGTGGCCAGGCCGGCGACCTGGCCACAGCCCACCACCAGCAGGGCGACCCCGACCAACAGAAGCAGTGGTCCCGTAATGCGTGCTTTGATCATACAGTGATCCTCTCTCCTGCCACGCGGGGTAGCCAGCCGGTGTGGAGCGCGGACGCCGCGGGCCCGCCCTATTGGTTCGTATTGGCCTGCACCCGGTCGACGATATAGCCGGGGGCCATACACATCGGCACCGGCTCGCCCGGGCCGGCTTTGTGGCCAAACAAAATGACATTGGCGCCGTTTTGGGCGGGGCCGGAAGCCAGAGCGGCGTCCCAGGCGGAGCCGACCGGCGTGAACCGTGTGCCACTGGCGTCATAAACCACGTAATCGCAGCCCCCCTGGATGCGCGTGAAGAGCACCTGCCCCGCCACCCAGGAGAAATCGGCGGCGTGCCCCATCGCCGGATAGGGGGGAACAGGGAGATAGCCTTTCTGGCGGGCCAACTGGGTGCCGAGCAAGCCCAGGAGCACCTCGTAAGGAGTGCCGGCGTTCTCGGGATGGAGCTCATAGCGTGCGCGCTCGAAGTATTGGACCGTATAGGTCTTGCCGTCGATCGGATTCACTTCCTGGAGCGCCTCGCTGATCGGGTAGCCATTGACGAAGAGGCCGCCGTGGTTCTGCCAGTAGATATAAAAGGTCCGGCTCACGTTATGCCCGGTTTGGTCGAAATATTGGCTGCTCGGGTTGGCCGCAGCGGGCACGGGCGGGTCGGGCGGGTGGAAATTGCGCCCCAGCAGGCCCAGAAGCACTTCATACAGGGTGCCGGCGTTCTCCGGGTGATGTTCAAAGCGGTTGCGCTCAAAGTATTGGACCACCACCGGCTTATTGGAAGCCGGGTCGGTTTCAGTGAATTCTTCGGTGATCGGGTAGCCAAACTGGGCTAATCCTCCGTATTTGGTCCAATAGGTCTGGAACGTGCCGCGCAGGGTATGGCCGGTGGCCGCAAACCACTGCACGCCCGCCTGGTGCGGGTTGGGGATCGGGGCGGTGGGAGAGTTCGCTTGCGGCGCCGGCGCGGCGCCGGCCGGGCCGGGCCCCGCCAGGGGGGCCAGGACGAAGGCGGCGAGTACCAATGGTAGCGCCAGGCGCGGCCAGCGCAATGTGTGAACCAACATAATGATCCTCCTTTACTTCCGGCTGCCGGGCAGCCGATCCGAGGGGTCCCACTATAGGGACCCCCGTCTATATCTATAACGTGCCAACCCGCGAAAAGTTCCCAACGCCCCAAGAGGCGGGCTCAGCCGGGCGCCAGCTCCGAGGGTCGGCACACCTCGGCGACCCGGACGAGGAGCTCATCCAGGTCGAAGGGCTTGGCGAGATATTTAGTAATGCCCCGTTCGGCAAACGCCCCCTCGTCGGGGGTGGCGGTGACGAAGATCACGGGAATCGCCTGCGTGGCGGCGTCGGCCTGCAGCAGATCGTAGATTTCCATCCCGCTGATGCCAGGGAGATTCAAGTCCAGCAAGATCAAACTGGCCTTTACCGAGTGGATGACATCCAGGGCCAGGGCGCCGTCGAGCGCCACGATCGCCTGGTAGTCGGGCTCGGTGTTCAGGGTGTCTTTGATCAGCTCGGCAATGGGCGCTGTGTCCTCGACGACGACGATAATCTTCTTCTCGGGTGCTGCATCCATAGCCGGCTGGCCTCCTTGAACTACCCGGAGATCCCGGGTGCCAGGACATCCCAGGACTAGACGCTGTGACGGAAGATCAAGCAGGAAGTGTGCCGACCGTGGGAGGGGTGGTATACATCCTGCTGGCACACGTTGGGTAGACACCACATGCGAAAGGAGCAAGCGTTATGACGACGATGAGTAAAAAAGCGCGGGTGGACGCCGCGCTGCGCAATGAAGCGGTCGACCGGGTGCCGGTGAGTCTCTGGCGCCATTTTTATGAGTCGGAAGAGACGGCCGAGGGCCTGGCGGGGGCGATGCTGGCCTGGCAGGCCAAGTACGATTGGGACTGGATGAAGGTCAATCCCCGGGCGTCGTACCATGTCGAGGGCTGGGGGGTTAAGCTCCGCTTCAGTGGGCAACCGCTCGTCAAGCCGGTGGTGACGGACGTGCCGATTCAGAGCACCGCGGATTGGGCGAAGCTCGGGCCGCTCGCCCTGGACTCGGGGCCCCTGGCCGAGCAGCTGGAGGTCATGGAGCGGCTCTGTGAAGCCCTCGGCGGGAAGGTCTACGCGCTCGAAACGGTCTTTACGCCGCTCTCGATCGCGGGCGATCTCGTCCGCGACGGCCAGCAACTGGTGGACGACCTGACCCGGGACCCGCAGGCGGTGCATGGCGCGCTGGAAGTGATCACAGCAACTTTTGTGGCCTTCGTCGGCCGCTTGCTCCAGGCCGGGGCCGATGGCATTTTCTTCGCCACGACCGAGTGGGCCTCACGCGACATGCTGACGGAGGAACAATACACGGAGTTCGGGCGACCCTATGACTTGCGCGTGCTCGCCGCGGCCCAGGACGCCGGCTTCAATATATTGCATGTCTGTAAGAACAACAATCACCTGCTGTCGCTGCTCGATTACCCGGTCCATGCCGTGAATTGGGCCGTCGGCTCGCCGGGCAATCCCGGCCTGCGCGAGGTGCAGACGCAGACCGACAAGGCCCTCATCGGGGGATTGACGAACGAGACCTTGCGGGAGGGCGACCCGGCACACATCAATGCCGAGGCGCGGGCGGCGGATCTCCAGACGGGGGGCCGGCACTGGATCTTGGGCCCCGCCTGCTCGATCGCCGTCGACACCCCAGACGCCAATGTCCGGGCCGCCCGCGATATCGCCAACCAGCTGGGCGCGGGGCCCCCTGAAAGTGGTGATCTGGATCGTAGAGGCCAGTAACGGGTGGACCGTGCGGTTGATGGTGCCGGCCGATCGGGCTATGGTGGGCCAGATCGTGGCGGCGGCGTTTGCCGGCAAGTACGGGCCGGCCCTCGACGATAACCCGGCCCTGGCTGCCGAATTGGCGGCCATCTTGCCGCCGGGCGGCCAGGGCTATGTCGGTGAGCGGGCCGGCGTCATCTGTGGTGCCGGCTTGCTCCGTTTTGCCGGCCAGCCCGACCAGGGCCTGGCGGAAATCGCGGCGATCTGGCGGAGCTTACGCCGGTACCAATCCTTGCCACAGGCGGTGCGCTCGCTCTGGCGGCTCTCGCTGCTGGAGGCGCCCGCCCTGCCCGATCGCCAGAGTGGCTATATCTCGTCGCTGGCGGTGGCTCCCAGCTGGCAGGGCCACGGCCTGGGGGGCGCCCTGCTGGCGCAGATGGAGCTCGCCGCCCGGGCCGCCGGCAAGCGTCAGTTGGCGCTCCATGTAGTCGACAGCAATCACGCCGCCCGCCGGCTCTATGAACGCGTCGGCTTCCAGGTGATCCGCAGCGAGCCGGCGTTTTTTACCCAGCAGCGCTGGGGCTACGGAGCGCTCCTCTACATGGTCAAGCGGCTTAACTGACCTTGCTACCACAGGCGCCGCAGAAGCGGCCGGCGACTTTGGCCCCGCACTGCGGGCAGGTGGCCGGCAGCGCGGCGGCGGGCGCCGGGGCGTCCGGTATCTTCGTGCCACAGTTGGTGCAAAAGGCCGTGCCGGGGGGCAGCGGGGTCTGACAGCTGGGGCAGCTGTTGAGCGCCGGCTGCACCATGGCCCCGCCACACTTCGGGCAGAATTTGGTCCCGGGCCGCGCGACCTGGCCACACTGCCCGCAATGGGCCATCCGGGCCTGCAGCGCCTGCATCGCCTGAGTGGAGTTGGTGAGCGCGGCGCCCAGGCCAAAGGCACTGGCCAACCCCTTGACCACCCCCGCCGCCTGCTCGGCCTGCGCCTGCGCAATCTCGGCGCGCCGGGGGCTGTCCTCCATACAGGTGTTGCCCTGGCTATCCCAGTCGCTGGCACAGAGGACCCGCTGGCAGGTGGGACACTCATGGAACTGCTCTTGCACCTGCTGCCAGGCCGACTCCAACTGCTGGGGGTTCAAATGAGTCGTGTAGCGGGTATCCTCCATGCTATTGGCGACGTCATAGCCGATTATCGGGATGTTGCGCAGAAACCCGCCCAGGGCCGCCTTGCCGACATTGTTGGCGATCGTATTGCCGATGTTGGGGGTGCTGCGGAACTCACGGTTGCACTTATCACAGTAAAAGGTGGCATACGGCCCCATCCCGTCGTTGCGGATATCATAGCGTGGCATGCGCATGTGCCGGGTCTCCTTTCTGCTAACGGTTCAGTTCACCTGGGTGCCGCAGGTCCCGCAAAAGTGGCCCACGACTTCCGCGCCGCAGCGCGGGCAAACCGGGGGCGCGGCCGGTGACAGGTGGGTGCCACAATTGGGGCAGAACGCGTTGCCGGCCGCGACCATCGCCTGGCACTGCGGGCAGGGCCGGGCGCCGGGCGCCGTCTGCGGGCCCGCCCCGGCCGGGGCGGGCTGCGGCTGATCATCCTTGCAGTACCCGGTCGCGGCGTTCCAGTCGGTCGGGCAGACGAACATACGGCAGGTGGGGCAGTCGTGCAGCAGATCTTTGACCTGCTCCCAGGCCTTGTGCAGCTGCGCCTCGCTCAGCGTCCGCGTTTGCCGCGGATCTTCGAGCGTGTTGGCGACACTGTACCCCACCAGGGGGATGTTGCGCAGCAGCCCCTCCAGCGCGTTGCGCCCCAGATTCTGGACCTCGTTGGTCGCCGCCGCCAGGTCGGTGCGGAACTCGCGCCCGCATTTATCGCAATAGAAGACGGCGAACGGGCCCACTCCGTCGTTCTGCACCTCGTATCGGGGTAACCGCATAATCCGGGACTCCTATCGCCATAGCACGAAACCACGATGGAGCACTACTCTGGCCACCAGTATAAAACAGCCGAGCACCCGGAGTCAATTCGCAAGTTGCGCCGCCCGGCACCATATGCTATACTCCCGCAACCACACCCATTCAGCCCCCCGATTGGAGACCTCGCTATGTGCCTGCTGGACTCGATTCTCGATCCGGGTCTCGTGACCGAGTCGCCGCGCCGGATCGCCGAAAGCGGGGGACTGGACGCCGTGGGCGAGCCCCTGCCGCTCCAGGAGAAGACTCTCGCCGCCATCTGGAACGCTCAGCGCCCCCTGCGGGGTCCCTTCTGGACGACCGCCCATGAGCCGATCGCCGTCGTCTATCGCGGCCACTGGTCGGGTGGGGCGGGGCCCGATTTTCGCGGCGCCATTGTGGCCATCGGCTCCGGACGGCCCCAGCGGGGCGATATCGAGCTCCATCTGCGGGCGGCCGATTGGTACGCACACGGCCACCATACCGACCCGGCCTACAATGACGTCTTATTGCATGTCGTCTATACGCTCGGCGGGAGCGGGGACGGGCCGGTGCCGCTCGCCGACGCGCGGCGGGCACGCACGGCGAGCGGACGCGAAGTGCCCACCCTGGTGCTGGCCCCGCACATCGTCGCGGACGCGGCCGCCTTAGCCGGCCTGGCGCTGCCGGAACAGCTCGGCGACCTCTCCGAGGAGCCGTGCTGGCAACGCACTCAGCACCGGCCCCTGGCCGAGATCCGCACACTGCTGGCGGCCGCCGGCGATCGGCGCTTCGCCGAAAAGAGCGCGCGCTACGAGGCCGATCTTGCCGTGGCCCTGGACGGCCTGCCCGCGCACGAGCAGGAAGCCGCGGCGGAGCAGGTGCTCTATAGTGGCCTCGGCGATGGGCTGGGCTACCAGGCCAACCGGGCGCCCTTCGTCGCCCTCGCCGCCCGGCTCCCGTTGCATCTGCTCCGCCTTGTCGCGGGCGACCGCCCGGCCGCCGACCGCACCGCCGTGCTGGAAGCCCTCCTCTTAGGGGCGGCCGGCTTGCTGCCGTCGCAGCGGCGGACCACGAAGGCGCTCGACTGGCAGAGTGCCGCCCAGGCCGAGGAGTTGGAGCACCAGGGGGCCGCCTTGCTGCCATTGCTCAGCCACCAGTTGCCGGATTCCGGCCCCCCGCCCGCTTGGCAGTTCGGGGTGCGGCCCGCCAACGCCCCGGCCCGCCGCGTCGCCGCCCTGGCGCACTTGCTGAGCTGGCTGCTGCCGCACGGCCTGCTGGCCGGCTTCCTGGCCGCGGCGGATACGCCCCCGGCCACGCTGGCCACGCGCTGGCTGGGGCGCCTCCAGGTCGGCGCCTGCGGCTCGTTCTGGGGCGAGTACAGCGATTTTGGCGTGCCACTGGGGGGCGCAGCGCAGGCCAGCGACCTGATCGGGGCCGACCGGGCGGGCGACCTGCTGGCCAATGTCGTGCTGCCGTTCCTCGACGCCTGGGGCGCCCGGACCCCACTTCCCGCCCTCCAGGCAACCGCCCGCGCGGTCTATGCCGTCCAGCCGCGCCTGGCCGACAACCAGGTGACGCGTACCATGCTCGGCGAGGTACTTGGCCCCCGCGCCCGTGGCACCTCCCTGGGCGCGCGCGAACAGCAAGGTCTCATCGGCCTCTATCGCCGCTACTGTGCCCAGCGGGATATCTACGAATGTCCTCTCTCCGGGCTTGCTCGGGTGCACACGGAGCCATAAAGGCAATGCCCGTGGCGCAACCGGGGCCGCAGCTCGCACCCCCACTCAAGTGGGCAGGGGGCAAGCGCTGGCTGGTTCCCGCCCTCGCCCCCTTATGGCAGCCGCACACCCACCGGCGATTGGTCGAGCCCTTCGTCGGCGGCCTGGCCGTAACCCTGGGCTTGCGGCCGGCGGTCGCGTTGTTGAACGATAGTAACCCGCACCTGATTAACTTCTATCGCTGGCTCCAGCGCGGGCTGGTCGCCCACATTGAGATGGCCAACGATAAAGAGCTGTTCTATCGCCAGCGGACCCGGCTCAACGAGCTTATCCGCGAGGGGCAAGCGACCAGCCCAGAGGCGGCGGCGCTTTTTTACTACCTGAACCGCACCTGTTTCAATGGCTTATGCCGCTTCAACCGCCAGGGCGAGTTCAACGTGCCCTTCGGCCAGTACAAGACGATCCGCTACACCGCCGATTTCACGGCCTATGCCGGCGTCCTGGCGGGCTGGATCTTCACGACGGGCGATTTCACTGCGATGCCCCTGCAGCCGGACGACTTCGTCTATGCCGACCCGCCCTACGATGTCGAGTTCACGACCTACAGTCCCGGCGGCTTCTCCTGGCCGGATCAGGTCCGCCTGGCCGCGTGGCTGGCCCAGCATCCAGGCCCGGTCGTGGCCTCGAATCAGGCCACGGAGCGTGTCCTTGACCTCTATGCCCGCCTCGGTTTCACCATCCGCGTCCTGGATGCCCCGCGCCTGATTGCCTGCAACGGCGATCGCACCCCGGCTCGCGAGATGCTGGCGACCAAAGGGCTCGCACGGGAGCCGTAATTATGCATCCCCGAAGGACATGAAGCGGAAAAAAGAGGTTATGTAGGCGGCGTTTGCTTCACCCGATCTCGATACATCAGATATATTGCCCCGTATATCAAGCCTGCTATGGCAACTCCACTAAGCAGGGAATTAGTGACTAACAAGGTGCAACCGGCACCTTGCCGGTTCGTCGTACTACTACGACCCTATCCCACCGTCCCAGCGTCGCCATTCGACTGTGCGCCATGATCCGCCATAATTGAGAGGGGCCTGCTGATGACCCGCGCATTCCGCATTGTAGCGTTGCTGTTCCTGGCACTCGCCGCCAGCCTGCCGGGCCGGCCGGCCCCCTCCGCAGCGGCCGCACCCGCTGCCGGTAACGCCTGCTGGACCGCCGAGGCGAGTCCACTGCCGGCGGGCACCTACGCTGCCCTCGCCGGAGTCGCTGCCCGCACGCCCACCGATGTCTGGACTGTCGGGCTGACCTGGGCGGCCGGCGGGGCGCACCCCCTCATCGAGCATGGCGACGGCCAGCACTGGACCGTCCAGCCTGATCCGGTCGCGGGAGACACCGGCTTGCTGAGTGGGGTGACCGCGTTTGCCGCCGACGACGCCTGGGCTGTCGGCGCGACCACCCCCGGCGACAACAGCCAGGCCCTGATCGTCCACTGGGACGGCCAGCACTGGCAGCGATCCGACCTCAACCTCGTGACAACTAGCGGCGACCGCTTGGCCGCCATCGGCGGCAGCGGTCCCACGGATCTCTGGGCGGTCGGTACGAACGCCTCCGGGCCGCACCATGCCACCCTCACCCCCGTCATCTTGCATGGGGACGGCACGACCTGGCGTCCCGTGACGCTGCCTGGGACGCTCGCCAACGACGAAGGGGATCCCCTGGAGAACTCACTGACCGCCATCAGCGCCCGGACCCCTGACGACGTCTGGGTGACAGGCAGCGTGATCCTTCATTGGGATGGCCGGATCTGGCAAGTCGTGCCGGCGCCGGCCAGCGATCTGCTAGGCATCACCGCGCTGGCGCCTGACGACGTATGGGCGGTCGGCGCCCGGAGTGGAGACAGCGGCGCACAGATTCTGCACTGGGACGGCACGGCCTTCCACGATGTGCCCATTCCCAACCGGGGTGGCGGCAGCACCGGGCTGGCGGCGGTAGCCGCCGTGTCGCCCCAGGATATCTGGGCCGTCGGCCCGGCTTGGGCACCGGCGCCCGGAGTGGCCCTGCACTGGGACGGGACGGCATGGAGTCCAATGGCTGTGCCCATCCCCGCAGGGGACACCCAGATCGCCGCCGTGGCCGCCCTGCCCAGCGGCACGGTCTGGATGGCCGGCACGCACACTCCCGACGGTAATAATGGCACGCAGACAGAGCGTGTCCTGCTGCACGGCGTTCCATGCACGCCGGAGCCGGTGCCCATCCCCGGCAGTGGTAGCCAGACCTTTCCTGAGACCGGGCAGACCGTCAGCGGTCTCTTTCTGGACTACTGGCGGAACCACGGCGGCCTGGTCCAGCAGGGCTACCCGCTCTCTCCTGTCCTCAGCGAAGTGTCTCCCCTGGATGGCCGATCCTATAGCGTGCAGTATTTCGAGCGCGCCGTATTCGAGTACCATCCGGAGTACGCCGGCACACCGGCTGCAGTGCTGCTCAGCCAGCTCGGAACCTTCGCCTACCAGCAGCACTATCCCCAGGGGGCGCCTAGCCAGCAGGTAGACTCGGTGAACCCTCGGCACTTTTCCGAAACCGGACGGACGCTCGGCGGTGTCTTTCGCACCTACTGGGAACAGCACGGCGGCCTGGCGCAGCAGGGCTACCCGATCAGCGACGAGTTCCTGGAGCGCAGCCCCTTGAATGGGCAGGTCTATCGGGTGCAGTACTTCGAGCGCGCCGTATTCGAGGACCATCCGGAGAATGCCGGCACGCCCTACCGAGTGCTGCTCAGCCAGCTAGGCACCCTGCGCTACCAGGCGCGTACCACACCGGGCGCTGGTCTCCCCCGGCAAACCGACCTGACGGCCGTCGCTCTGGCCGCGCCGGACGCCGGCTGGGCGGTGGGCCAGCAGGGGACGATTCTGCAGTACGCGGGCGGCCGCTGGGCGGCGGCCCCCAGTCCGGTGAACAGCACGCTCTGGGGTGTGGCGCTCACCAGCGCCGACGAAGGCTGGGCCGTGGGCGACGCGGGCGTGGTGCTGCACCTGACGGCTGGCCGCTGGCTTCCCATCCCCAGCCCGGCCCCGAACGCGACTCTGTCCGCCATCCAGATGCGCTCTCCCACCGATGGCTGGATCACAGGATGGGATAGCAGCGGCGGCCTGTTGCTGCACTATAGCGGCGCGACCTGGCAGCCCGTCGCGCTGTTGCTGCACTATAGCGGCGCGACCTGGCAGCCCGTCGCGCGACCCCCAGCACCCGCGCTGTTCGCACTCTCGATGGTCGGGCCGGCGGAGGGGTGGGCGGTCGGCCAGGCGGGCGTTTTGCTGCACTACCGGGCGGGCGGATGGGAGACGCAGCCCTTGCCGGAGTCCAGGGTTGCGGCGGGCGTCGCCATGGTCTCACCCCAGGACGGCTGGGCCGCCGACGATACAGGAACCCTACTCCGTTATCAGTCTGGGGCCTGGACTGTGGCGGCCCGGGTGACCGGCCAGCCCGTGCGGGTGCGCATGCTCTCGGCGAGCGAGGGTTGGGCGGTGGGGTATAGCGGCACGCTGCTGCACTACACGGCGGGTGCCTGGATCTCGGTGCCGGCCCCGACAACCGCCAACCTGGCGGATGTCGCGTTT
Source organism: Chloroflexia bacterium (assembly GCA_035310405.1). Lineage (GTDB taxonomy): Bacteria > Chloroflexota > Chloroflexia > QHBQ01 > JAICKM01 > JAICKM01. Next base: position 12,942 of record DATGEF010000418.1, read on the forward strand.
GTCGACCCGGCCGCGGGCTGGGCCGTGGGCGCCGGCGGCACGCTATTGCATTACCACGCCGGGATCTGGACAGCAGCCGCGCCACCGGGGCCCTAACCCACAGATCGGTCAGGCTGAGCAGCGCGGCCGGGCCATTGTCGGTAGCCGGGCTGTCACGAGTCACGTGCTGGATACGCCGCAGGTGCGTGCCGGCGAAGCGGCCCGGTGTGGCAGTGCCGGTGAGGGCTTAGACGGCTTGGACTATCACGAGCGTGCAGTTGCCGAGCCGGGCGGCGAGCGCGGCCAGGTGGTCCGGGGTTACGTCCCAGTCTTCGGGTAGATAGGCATGCTAGCGGATGAGCGGCAGGTCGGGATAGTGCCGGCGCCAGCAGCGGCGCGGGCGCGCGCTCGACGGGCAGAAAACTAAGCTGCTACGACATATAAATAATTAGATGTTTTCGATTATTCAACGGTTTGTTCTCTCTTCAAGAAGCCTTGGATATAGCCAGGAATCTGGTTTTATAGAGAGACTACTGCGTTAAGAGCGTTGCTCAGGGCGGCTTGATGAATTGTGGTGACGCCATAAGTGATCAGCGCGCAGCAGTCAGCACTTTGTGCTCCGCGTTCCACACTTGGTCCGCGCCCCACCATCGCGGGACGGAGCCCGCTCCTACAGTCCGATTCGCCCCATCCCAAAACTCCACTCAGTACTCAGGACTTTTAACTCAGGACTTCGTCTCAGGACTTCGTGCTGAGGGCAGGCTCTCGCGCGTCCAGGGCCTGGATCGCGGCAATGACCTGGTCGATCACCCAATCGGGCGTGCTGGCCCCGGCGGTCACGCCGACCTTCTCGACGCCGGCGAACCAGGCAGGGTCCAGCTCTTCGGCGCGCTCGATATGGTGGCTGGGGCAGTACTGGGCCGCCAACTCGGCCAGGTGGCGCGTATTGGCGCTCTCGTAGCCGCCAATGGCGATCACCAGGTCGACTTCCTGGGCCAGGGCTTCGGCGGCCGGCTGGCGCTTCGCCGTCGGCAGGCAGATCGTGTTGTGGACATGGATCTCGGTGCCGAATTCCAGGAAGCGCTCGACCACCTCGGTCACGAACTTCTTGAACCAGGCGACATTCATCGTCGTCTGCGACAACAGGGCCACGCGCATGACCTTGGCGTTGGGCGTGCCGGCCGCCGCCAGCGCCGCGTCGATATCGGCCACGCTGCGAGCGCAGATGGCCCGGCGCGGGCTCTTCAACGGCTTGCGCGCGGCCAGGCTGCCCGGCAGCGGCGGGGCCGTGCCGTCGAAGGTCGAATTGGCCCATCCGAGGATGCCTTTGGTCTCCGGGTGGGAGCTGTCGCCGAAGATGATGATCCATGATCCCTCGTCGGCTTCTTTTTTGGCCGTTTGCTGCACGCGGGTGACCAGCGGGCAGGTCGTATCGATCACGGTGCGGCCGGCGGCCTGCGCCCGGGCGGCGATATCGGGCGCTGCGCCATGCGCCGTAATGGCCACGACGGGCGCCTGGATCTGGTCCAGCCCCTCCTTGACCTCGACCCCCTGGGTCTGGAGGCGGTCGACCAACTGCGGGTTATGGACCAGGGTGCCCAGGGTATCGATCCGGGCGTGTTGCTGCCCGGCGGCCGCGATCTGGTCGAGAGTCATCTTGACCCCAAAACACATGCCCATCTCGCGGGCCAGCTTGATTTCCATCCCTAACTCCTACTTGATATGCGCCTACTGGATAGACGCGCGCGATAGGCGCGCTATAAGCAATATCCGCTCGATAAGATAACGCGCCGGCGCGGGTGAAAGTTTCCGCCAGGCCCGGATACCGGCCAGACGGGGCCACTATAACTATACCCGCTGGCCCCCGGGCGTGTCAATTGGGGTGCTCGGCAGGTTTTTTGCCCGCCCGATCTGTCCGCTCCTAACCGCGCCCCGTGCTAAATCGGCCGCGCCCTGCTCGCCCGCCGGGCATTTTGCGTGTACAGCGGTCATCCGCTGTAGGGGCGAGGCATGCCTCGCCCGGGGTGGGGCGCGGGAATTCCTGGCGCCCGGCTACCCGGCGCGGGAGCCGCTGCTGACCCACAGATGCGCTCCCCACCAGGGCGAGGCATGCCTCGCCCCTACCCCCGTTTTGGGGTGCTCGGCAGCTTTTTGCACAGGCGCCGCCGTCTGGCTCGCCGCCGCGTGGGCCAAAATCTGCCGAGCGCTGTGTCCATTGGCGGCGGGGCAGAGGCGCGTCGCGGATCGCCGGAGGCGGCGTTATAACAGGGTGGGAGGATGTCGTCCTATGCAGCGCGAACCCTTTACGTCCAGCACCATTCGCTCGGCCGGGTATGATCCCGCCACCCAGGTGCTGGAAATCGAGTTCCGTAACCACCGGCGCTACCGCTACATGGAGGTGCCGCCGGAGATCTTTGCCGGCCTGCGCCAGGCGGAGTCGCCGGGCGCCTATTTCACGGCGCAGATACGCAACGATTATGAGTGCTGGCGGCTGGTGAACCCGGCCCGCAGCAAGCATCAGGGCCAGTAGCGTTGGCGCTTCTTTGCCGCTTGTGGTAGACTGGCCGTATGGAGACGACCGAGCAAGACCAACAGGTCCGCTGCTATGAGCAAGAACACAACGGCAGCCCCCGCCTGGTCCTGGCGAATGGCGAGTCGCATCTAGTCGTCGACCCGGCCCAGGGCGGCCGCTGGATCACGTGGGACCTGACCCTTGGCGCGGCGCCCCCCCGGCGCCTGATGAGCGCCCCGGATGCGGGCGTCACGGCCGGCCCCGTGGTGCTGGCGGCGGCCGGCGCGACCCCCGAGATGCTAGCCGGGCTGGGTCCGGCCTCGCCGTCCGGCCTGGGGGACCACTTTTTCGCGCTGACCGTGAGCCAGCGCGACTTCGCCCTCGGCGCGGCCAAAGAGCTCGGGACCTTCACGGCCGGCGCCTTCACGGCGACCCATTACCGCCCCGCCCGGGGACAGCACGAAGTCGCCATGCAGTTCACGGGCGGCATCCGCGGCGCCAAGCGCGTCACCCCGGTGAGCTTATTGAAACGGCTGACCCTGGGCGGGCCCGGCGGCGAGATCAGCATCCACTACCGCATCGACAACCCGGATGCGAAAGCGCTCCAGGTCTACTTCGGCGTCGAGTTCTGTTTTGCGCTGAGCCCAGACGCCCTGGCCCCGCACGCCGATCGGCCCGCCTATGAGTTTGACGGCGCGCGGGAGCGGGGCGGCTACCAGGCGAGCGGCATCGCCAAACAAACGACCAGCGTGGCCCTGTACGATCCGCAGCCTGGCGTGACGATCCGGCTCGGCTGGGAGCGGGCGGCGGCGGTCTGGGTCTGCCCGGCGCCCGCGGGCGCCACCGGCGCGGCCATCCGCGGCGCCAGTATCCTGCCCGTCTGGGATCTGCGCATTCCGCCCGAAGATAACTGGGCGGTCAATATCTGGCTCCAGGCCGGGGCCAGCGGCCCCGTGCGTCCGATCGATCCGCGCGTGGTGGCCCGCATCGCGCGCCCCGAATCGGAAGACGAACCGTGGAAGTGAAGGTATGAACTGGATCGACGTCACCATCCTGACCGCGATCATCACCAGCACCGTGCTGGGCGTATTCTGGGGCCTGATCCGCCAGGTCGCCGCCACGTTCGGCCTGATCCTGGCGATTTTGCTGGCCGGCAGCTTTTATAAGAATGTCGCCGGCTTTCTCCACCCCCCGACCGGCGGGGGCCTGATTGGCGATGAAAACATGGCCAACATCGTGGCCTTCGTGCTGATCGTCGTCGGCGTGAGCCTGGGCATCGGCATCGTCGCCTCGACGCTGCGCACGGTGCTGGGGTTGCTCTTTCTGGGCTGGGCCGACCATTTGCTGGGCTCTGTGCTCGGCCTGTTCCAGATGTCGCTGTTGCTCGCCGTGATCATCATCGTCGCGACGGCCTTCCCGGTGCCCGGGCTATCCGATGCCGTGCGCGAATCGCATCTGGCCCCGTTCGTCGCGCGGCCCTTCGCCTTTGTGATCGACTGGCTACCGCCCGAATTCAGCATCGTCCGCATCTTGCTGGGCTGGAACTAAGCCGGCCCCGCCGCCCCCGCCCCCACCGCTATGCTGTCCGTTGCTGACTACGTCGCCCGCGCCGACGAGCTATTGCGCCTGGAGCGGTATGACCTGGCCCTCCAGGAAGTGCAGCGCGCGCTGGAGCAAGATCCCAACTCCGCCGATGCCCACGTTTCGGGGGCCTGGATTCTGCGGGGCCAGGGCAAGTTCGCGGAAGCCGAGACGGCGGCCCGCGCCGCCCTGGCCCTCAACCCGCACCTGGCCGACGGCCATGATGCGCTGGCCTGTGTCCTCTGGAGCCGCAACCGGCTAGCCGAGGCCGAAGCGGCTTTTCGCACGACGTTGGCTTGCGCCGACGATCCCAACCGCGCGATGCACCTGTGCAACTATACCCGGCTCCTCTCGGCGATGGGCCGCTATGGCGACGCCCTGGCCACGGCCGACCAGGCGCTCACCCTGACTCCGAGTTCCTCGATCGCGCATGAAGTCCGGGGCACCGCGCTGCACGGGCTGGGCCGGTCTCTGGACGCGGCCACCGCCTATCGGACGGCCCTGCGGATCAATCCGCGCAACTTCAATGCGCTGAATAAGCTCGGCCGCCTCGAATTACGGGATGGCCAGATCGCCGCCGCGCTGGAGTGCTTCCGCGACGCCCTGCGCCTGCGTCCCGGCCACCCGGACGCGCGGGCCAACCTCGTGCTGGCCCTCAAAGCGCGCTCTCCCCTCTACGGCTGGATGCTCGCGCAAACTCTGAGCCAGAGCCGGCGCTGGCGGAACGTGCTCCGCGTGCTCGTCGCCGGCGCCTTCCTGCTCCCCGCACTGATCAGCCTCACCGTGGGCGAAGAGACGCAACCGGGCCGTCTGCTGTACCAGGCCTGGGAAGCCCTGCTGGGCGTGCTGGTGCTCGGCTTTTGCGTGACCCTGGTCTGGAAGTGGATCGTCGACCCGATCTTCGATACCCTCCTCTTGCGCGATCCGCTGGGCCGGCAGGCTGTCGAATACGACCTGGCGAAAGGGATCCGCGTGGGCGCCGTCGCCGCCCTCCTGTTGGGCCTGCTAGGCTATAGCGGCCTGGTTTTGACCGTGGGGCCCGACGCCGTGATCAGCCAGTTGGCCGGCGCACTGATCATCACCAGTGTCGTGGCGCTCCTGATCCCCGCCGGCCACCCGAGCCTAAGCCGGCGCGCCCGGCGCCTGCTCTGGCTGGGCTACAGCGGGATGATCCTGGGCACCTTGCTGCTCGCCGTGGGCCTGATCCTGGATTTCTCCGTAGTCCTCGGGCTAGGAGCTGGGTTACTCGATCTCGTTGTGGTCGCCTATTTGATTGCGGAAGGTATCCACGGCATGCGGCGGGCGATGCGGCAGGGGCGCAGTGCATCCCGCTGGCGCATCGTGGCGGTGGCCGGGCTCGTGCTCGTGCTCCTGGCGGCTCTGTTTGGCCTCCTCGGGCTGCTCGACACCTAATCCGGCGGGCCGCCCATTGCCGAACTGTGGTAGAATGGGGGGACAACCGACTGGCCAGCTCACGGAGGCACCTATGTCCGGCCCCGACGATCTCTTCGCCGCCCTGCGCGCCGCGCTGGCGGTGCACCCTGACAATCTCCCGCTGCGGCTGCATCTCGCGGGCACATTGCGTGAGCATGGCCGCGCCGACGAGGCCAAAGCCGAGTACCGAGTCGCGCGGGAGCAGATCGAGTCCGGCATCCGCCAGAAACCGGCCGACGCCGAACTCTATGAGCAGTTGGCCCAGGTGCAGCAGGCCTTGGGCGACAGTTGGGGCGCCCAGGCCAGCCTCGGCATCGCCGCCGCCCTGGGCGGGAAAACGGGCGGGGCGAATCCGGCCCCGGACCCGGCCGCCCAGCACCCGACCGCGCCGCCCCCCCCCGGGGAGGGCGCACGGCCGCCCGAGCGCTTGCGGGCGAGCGCGGACGAGGACGCCGCCCTCGATCCGGAGCCGGGTCTGGCCGAGCGGCCGGAGATCGCGTTCGCCGATGTAGGTGGGTTGGCCGAGATCAAAGAACGCATCCGCATGGCGATTATCTATCCCTTCCAGCAGCCCGAGCTCTTCGCCGCGTACGGCAAGCGCGCCGGGGGCGGCCTGCTCCTCTATGGTCCGCCTGGTTGTGGCAAAACCTATATCGCCCGGGCCACGGCCGGCGAGGTGGGCGCGCGCTTCATCAATATCGGCATCAGCGATGTGCTGGATATGTGGTACGGCCAGAGCGAAAAGAAGCTCCATGCCGTGTTCGAGACGGCTCGGCGCGTCCGGCCCACGGTGCTCTTTTTCGATGAGATCGAAGCCCTGGGCGGGAACCGGCTGGATATGCGCGCCCATCACCAGCGCACCCTGGTCAACCAGTTCCTGGCCGAGCTCGACGGCGCCGAAGGCGACAATACCAATGTGTTGATCATCGGGGCCACCAATAGCCCCTGGCATGTCGATTCGGCCTTGCGGCGCCCTGGGCGCTTCGACAAGGTCATCTTCGTCGCGCCCCCGGACGAAGAAGCGCGGCGCGAGATCCTCCGCCTGCATTTGCGCGGCAAGCCGGCCGGGGCGGATGTCGACAGCACCCGCCTGGCCAAGGAAACCGAGGGCTTCAGCGGCGCCGACCTGCGGGCCTTGGTGGATGCTGCCGCCGAGGCCGCCTTACAGGAGGCGATGCGCACCGGCAAGATCCTGCCCTTGAGCACCAGCCTGCTGGTCCGCGCGCTACGCCAGGCGAAGCCCAGCACCGTCGAATGGCTCAACACGGCCAAGAATTACGCGATCTATAGCAACGAGGGAGGGCTGTATGATGAGGTGGCCGCCTATCTGCGCCAGCGCAAGCTGATGCGTTGAGGCCCGGCGGCGCCGGTATCTTATGGCTCACCAGGCGGCGTTCGTGCCGCGGGAGCCTTCGCCGCCGGAGCGAAACTCGGTATCAGTGCCCCGGGGCCCGCGATCGATCGCGCCGGCGCCCGGGATCGTCTCCAGCCCGCGGGCGCCGGCCCCCGCCCCGGCGTTTCCTCCCCGATCGAGATCTGCCCCCGCGACCCCAGCGCGCGATGTAACCAGCGGGTAGACGCGGACATCGTAGGCGCCCGCATCCTCAAGCACCGCGCGGAGCTTGCCCACCTGCGCCGGGGAGGGCACTTCCAACGTCAGCAGGACACGTCCTTCCCGCAGGTAGCGATCATAATGGCGCACCGCCTCGGCGGGGAGGCCCCAGCGCCCAAAACCGCCCGTATTGTCGTCGGCGAGAAAGATCTGCTCCGGCCGGCGGCCGCTGGCCTGTAACGCCGGGATGGCCCCCCGCGCATCGGCCTGTGTATCGAATATAGCGGTCATGAGTTGAGGGGCGCCGGCGGCAGAATCCATGGTCGTCGCCTTTGCGCGAGCGGGCGTCGAGTAGCGATTAGATCCATATAGCAACTTCCGTACCAATTGAACCCGCAGTCGCCAGTCGTCAGTCGTCAGTCGTCAGTTTTTGGATTAGGATCCGATGGCCCTTCGCCAATAATGCCCCGTAACTGACGACTGACGACTGACGACTGGCGACTAACGGTCGGAGGAGCGCATTGACTCCCACCGGCAGATAGACTATACTGGGAGCAGATCCTGGACGGCCAGCTTCGTGGCGCTGGCCGGGTCACCGCAAAGCGATACAACCCCTCGCGGTATCTTGGCACCTCCAAGGGGACCCAACCCTGACATCCCGTAGTCGACGGGTAATTTGGATTCCTCCACTCGAGAAACTGATCGAATAACGATATAGCCGCCTCGTTGGCGGCGGCTCCTGAGGTTGCGATTCGCGCCTGGAGCCACCGGTGTTGGGCGATGGCTCCTGCGTGCAAACGAGGAGCCACGATGAGCGCAGAGACAGACGAATTCCTGCAGGGCCTCTATGGATACGACGAAGACAACGATGGCGGCCCCTATGTGAACTGGACCAACGGGTTCGAAGCGAGTGCCGACGAATACGAGAACTATGAGGCCCAGGACAGCGCCGACAGTGGCAACGGCGGCTGGCAGGCCTGGGAAAAAGACTAAACGTTGGCCGGGGCTCGTCCTTACTTGGCCGGGCCGCCAATAATCTGATTGAAGTACCCCACGGCCTGGGCGGCCGCGCGCTCGCTACAAGCAGCCGTGGCCGCCGGGTCGCCCAGACGCGCACAGGTTTTGAGCTCCTGAGCATAATTGACCCAGACGATACTCAAGAGCGAGATCTGGGTCCCGGCGCGGGTCAGCTGCGCCGCCGGCTGGGTCACCAGCCAGCCGAGGATGCCCAGGATGCCCAGTCCCGGGCCGAAGAGGGCCTCCAGCAGCCCCCCATGCCCCAGGAGCCAGGTGATCCCGGTCAGCAGGCAGCCGCCGAGAACCAGGCAGGCGCTGGCGGCCGCCACCAGCAAATTAAAGGTCCATTGCTGGCGGGCGCGGGCCAACGCGGCGCTCATGGCCACGCTGACGGGGTCGGCCCCGGCGGTATCTGGCGGGGGGCCCGGCAGCCCCCGATCCCGACTCGGGGCGGCGGACGCCCGCGGGGAGAGCAACTGGGCAATTACCAGGGCGATCGGATCGTCGGCGCTCGCCGGCAGCCCGCCCTGATCCGGCAGGCCCCGCTCGGGGGCGGCCGGTGGCGCCCCCGCTTCCCGGAGCAGGGGTAAGCGGGCCCGATTGGCCACCAGGAGCAGGCCGGTCGGCAGCGCGAGCACCAGCGCCGTCAGAAAGATCGCCGGCAGCAAAGCCGGCTGGATCAGGGCGGCCACCAGCCAGGCAACGGCCAGCACGGCCAGCACCGCCAAGGCGAGGGTGAGCAGGATAGCCGTCAGCAGGGGTAGCCGCCCACTGCCGGGGCGCCGGTCATCTGGCGCCGCCAGGTGTGCCGACGGCCCGGGAGCGGGGCGGAGCGGGGAAGGCGGGCCGGGCCCGCCCGGGGGGGCGGGGACGGGCGCGGCCGCGTGCGCTGGGGCCGCGCCGGCCGAGGACGGAGCAGGAGCGGCCGGCAGGGCCGCCGGCCCCCCGGGCCCACTCCCGGGTAAGATAAGTTGCCGGGCATCTCGTTCCGGCCAGCCTGCGGCGCGCGCCACCGTTTCCGGTAAGAGATCGGCACAATAAATCACCAGCGCGGAGATATTGTCCGGGGCGCCGCGGAAGCGGGCACCTTCGACCAGGTCACGGGCCAGCTGATCCGGATCGATCGTCAGGGTGCTGAGGAGCGCCGCCCGCAGGTAATCTTCCATGGCCCGGGGATCGAGCGGGCCATACAGGCCATCGGAACACAGCAAGACCAGGTCGCCCTTCTGGAGCGGGAGGGGGCCGACGATCGCCGGCTGGGCGTTGTTCGGCATACCCAATGATTGCAGCAACACGGCGTGCAGCGCGGGATCGGCATCGTCCAGGCTGGGGAGCTGGCCCAGCCGCACTTGCTCGGCGGCCAGCGAATGGTCCTGCGATAGTTGCTGGATGCCGGTCGCCGCGCGCAGCAGGTAGGCCCGGCTGTCCCCGACATTGGCCGCCCATAGCGCGGCGCCCTGCACGACCGCGCACACACAGGTGCTCCCCAGACCGCGCAAGCGGGCATCCTGGCCGGCCGCAAAAATCTGCCGGTTGGCCTGCTCGATAGCCGCTTGCAGTAAATTTTCCGGCTGGCGCAGCGGTGAGGCATAAAACGTCGTGCTGATCACGCGGACCGCCAGCCGGCTGGCCACTTCCCCGCCGGCGTGCCCGCCGAGACCATCGGCCAGCACAAACAAGCTGCCGCGCCGGGCCTGGGTTTCCTCGCCGGGAAGAAATAAGCCCAACGCATCTTCTTGATTGGCCCGGCCGCCCTGATCCAGCGCGGCGCCGGCCCGCAGGAGCGCGATCAGCGCCGATTCACTATCTCTTATAGCGGCGGACGCCCCTTGTTTCAACGCGGGGGAGGAGCCGCTCCCGCGTTCAGACTGCATAAGCGTAGCCATTACCGCGTTGCCACAGCCGCAGGTACTTATGGCTGATACCATCAGTGCTACCCACGCGGCAGCTGCCCGACGCCCGCATGGCCACCCGGCCTACATGCGTACCGGCGTGCTTGCCACTCAGCACTACCGCCCGCACCATGTCGCCCGTCGCAAACCCGTAGTGCCGCTTGCGGCGTGTGCGGTGGCGGGTGGGGAAGCCATACTTGTTCGTGCCGCACATCTGCCGGTTGCCATGCCCCGTCGCCGTGATCCTCAGTACCCGTATGCCCACGATGTGCAGCACTGCTGGTGTACTCTCGCCAACGCACGCCGCATCCAGCCAATGAGCCTTCCCTAGCCCCCGCGTGATGCGGTTGTACTTGGTGCGCCCCCCGGTTCCAGTTTCGACCGGCAGCCCCGTCCCCTTCAGTCGTGTGTGCAAGGCCCAACGCGTGCTGTTAACTGCCGCGGCGTCGCGCAACGGCACTTTGGCTTTAGCTTGCACCGCCGGGAAGCCGAACTCGGCGGCGGTCCGATTGCCCTTGCGCTGGTTGCAGTCGTGACAGCCCAGCGTCAGGTTGGATACCCGATTGGAGCCGCCCCGGCTGCGCGGCACGATATGCTCTACTTCCAGGGGCACGCTCGTTGCCCCACAATAGGCACAAGCCCGCCCCCACTTCTCCAGCAGGTACTCGCGCACCTCGTAACCGGCCAGTTCCCCCTGCTGGTATTCGACCCCCCGGATCTCGGCATTCTCCATCTGCTGGGTATCGAAGCGCACCAACTCCATGCTGAGCGCGTTTATGGGCGCCAGCTTCCGCAGCCGTGCTACCCAGGTAACGACGTTGCTCACCCGGCTCTCCAGGCTCGGCGCTAACCACCCGACAGGCCGGCGGCGGTTGCGGAAGCGGGGGGCGCGGTAGCGGGTGGTGCGGCCCCGGCGCGAGCGGCGTACCGCGCGGCGGGCGGCCAGCGCCTTCTTGACCGCTCCGCCCCGGTGATGAAGTTCAGCGGCGAATACTACTTCGCCGGTCGCATCGTCTACCAGGGCCAGGCCGGTGGTGCGGCTGCCGGGGTCCAGCTTGACACGAAGCGGTGCCGGGTCCGCGTCAGGCACGGCAGCCTTCAGGATGAGGGTGAAAGGGTATATTCGCCAGACCGCGGCTTGGCCCTGCCCCAGCAAGAGCCGCGCTCTGGCCGGATGCACCGGGGTGCGAGGCTGTTTGTTTTGATCGATGACGAACACCTTGCTCAAAGTAGGCTCCTAGGCCCCGAGGGGCACTTCCCTTGCGGGAGTAAGGTTTGCCTCGCCCGGTTATCGCGGCTTGTCTTGCCCGGCACACTGGATGCCACCCCGTGTTCCTGTTTAATGCCGAACGATAGAGCTGCGGGCTGGCACGCACCCGCAGGTATCCTGACCGCAATAACGTTGACCTGCCGGAGCAGGTGGGCTGGTCAAGTCCGGGCTTGCTCCTCACAAGCCCCCGCCCGTTCAGGCGTGGGGTACTTGACTCATCGTGTTTATCCTGGCGGTACATCACGTCGCGAGTAGCAACTGCTGGAGAGTCCGCAGGACTGTTTCCCGGCGCGCACTTTTCGGCACGACCACGAGGGGGCCCGCCCCCGCCGATCCGGCCAGGTGCTGCCGAAATGCGGCGTCGATCGGCATACTGGAGAAGATCACGACCGGGATCCGCGCCTGCCCGGGGACAGCCCGCAGCTGATCGAGCACGGCTTGGCCCGTCCCCCACGCCAGATGCCAGTCGAGCACGATCGCATCGGGGGGCCGGCTGGCGACCTGGGCCAGGCCGGTCTCCCGATCGGGCGCCCAGGTCACCAGGTAGTGCTCCGCTAAGCAGTCCCGCAGTAAGGCCGCCCAGGTGGGATCATCTTCGATT
>DATGEF010000419.1:0-2607 GCA_035310405.1 Chloroflexia bacterium
CTGACCAGCCAGGGCCACGCGGTCCGCCGCGGTTGCCAGCGGGTCAGCGTGACCAGGGTCGCAAACATCAGCGTGATGAACAGCGTTTCGCTCAACAGCTGCTGGGCGGCGCTATGGATCAGGGGCGGATAGATCGCGGTCAAGCCCCCCGCCAGGAGCGCCGTCCGCGCCCGGCGGCGGGGGAAGGCCTCGGCGGCCAGCCACATGACGAGCGGCAGCAGGGCCAGGCTGACGGCGATCAGGGCCAGATTGCCCGCCGCGAACCGGGGCGTCATGAGCGCGGTATCGGCCACCGTCGTGCCGGCGGGCACCGGCGGCTGGGTGGCGAACGCCGCCGCCAGCACCAGGGCGTTGAGCGGCACCCGCGTCCAGGTGCGGTGCTCCGTCAGGAAGGTGTCGAGGTACTGGCCGGTGCGCGTGAGAGTCTCGGCCGGGATCACGTAATCCAGCTCGTCGGCGCGCACATCGTGGCCCAGGGCGGCGTGCCAGCTTGCCAGCCGCAGGCCGAGCGCCACGAGCAGCACCAACGCCGCCAGGACGGCGAATTGTGGATGGTGGATGGTAGCTGGTGGCTGGATCGGGGGCGGGCGAGTCGGGACCATAGCCGATTATACGGGGCGGGGGACGGAGGTGCAAGGCGCGCCTGATCCCGGGGCGATGGCCGGCTATGGCCCCGCGGTCTACGCCATGGCCCGGCACACCGCCGCATCCGCGAGCAGCTCGGCGGGATTGAGCAGGTCGGCGGCATTCGCTGCGTCCCCCAACAAGAGTGGCATCTCGGGACAGCTCAGGATAATGCCGTCGACCCGTTGCGCCCGCAACACGGCCACGGCTTCCTCGGCCACCGCCCGGGACGGGGCATCGGGCGGGCCGGTCGTGAGCGCCCCAATCGCCAGGTCGAGACGATCGCGCAGGTCCGGCCAGTGATCCGCCAGGCTCACGACCGCCTTGCCGCGCCTGGCCAGGCCCTGGCGGTAGAGGGCCGGATCGCGTCCTAGCACACCCACGCGTGTCCAGTGGCGTTCCTGCACGGCGTCCAGCACCAGGTCGATCAGGCCCAGGATCGGCCGCCCCGCGGCATGTTCGAGGGCGGCCTGGAACTGGTGCGGCGCCGGGGCCGCAATGACGAGAAAGTCGGCCAGGGCGCCCAACTGCGTGACCGCCTGCACCAGCCGCGGATCGGGGCGCGGCGCCGGGCGCCGGGGCCCGGCCCCCGCCCGTTCTGCGGGCGGGGGCCGGTAGTAATAGATGACCAATGACGGGTAGTCGCCGGGAGCCGCCTGCGGGATGCGGCGTTGTGTGGCGGCATGCACCCGCGTTGCGAGATCCAACGTGGCTTGCGGACACTGCCCACCGAGAACGCCGATTGTCTTCACCCTTGGCCTCCTAATCTCCCACCACTCTCCCACCACCGACTCTGGCTCTTATCTAATCACGAATTGTTCCCAGGTACTGGCCGTCGTGCGACTCGCAATCAGGACCGCGCCCTGGTTCAGATCGGCCGACACGTACAAGTTATTCGCGACCGATTGGAGCGTCACCGATCCGTTGCCCACCGCGACCATCCGGTATTTTTCCCAACCCAGGATGCCGCGCGCTTCGGCAATCAGCTTCCCCCCCTGGTTCAGGTCGGCCGTCACATATTTATTGTTGGCCATCGCCAGCAGCGATACAGTGCCATCCGGGTTGTTCACGACCCGGAATTCCTCCCAGCCCCCGACCGCCGTCCGGTTGGCGATCAAGGGATTGTTGCCGTAGTTATCCGCACTCACATACATGTTGTTCGCATTCGCCTGGATGCTGGACCAGGCGGGGGTAGCCGTATAGGTGCGCACCAGGTTTTGCAGGCTCGTGTTGGCCACGAAATTATTCGTCCCGAACTGGCTCCACTTGGCCGCAATGGTCGCGGAGCTATCATTGTTCATGTCCGGGATCGGATTGCTGTTGCTGGTATAGAAGCCCCAGTTGCCGCCATTGGGCACGCCGTCGGGGCCCACCGAGCTATCGGTGTTTTTATTCTTATAGGCCCAGTTCGTCCACGACACGTTGAGCGCATTCAAGCCGGACAGCCATTTGCCCCAGAGGTCGTTGAGCTGCCAGAACCAATATTCGCCCGCATAGACCGGCACGTTCCAGTTGGCTTGATTCGTGGCGATATCCTGCAGGGCGTTGTCGATCAGGGTGTTGGTCGAGTTCCAGTCGCTGTACGCGCTAAAGTTGTAGTAATGGAGCTCGTAGACCACGTTGGTCCAGCCATAGGTGGACGGCGGTAGGGCCTGCCCCCAGCCATAAAAGGCTTCGACGATGATGATATGGTTCGGGTCGTTGGCGCGCACCGCCTGATAGAGGGTGTTGTAGAAATTGAACTTCTGCTGCACCTGCTGGGCGGACTCGCCGGACCCATTCGTGAGCAAGGGCTCGTTGAGTAAATCATACCCGGCGACGGTCGGATTGCCGTTGTAGTGGCTGGACAGGCGCTGCCAGATTTGCACGGTCCAGTTCTGGTAGGTGCCATTGCTCCAGAGCTGATTGCTGCCGGCTTGCCCGCAGGACTGCCAGGGACAGTCGGCCCCCGGCGTGCCGTGCAGGTCCAGGATGACGTAGAGG
>DATGEF010000420.1:0-8219 GCA_035310405.1 Chloroflexia bacterium
GCGTTTATCGGCAAAGTGCCGGAAAAAGGTGCGCTCGGTCACCCCCGCCTGACTGGCGATCTCTACCACCGTGGTCTGTTCAAACCCACGCTCAATGAATAGCTGCAAGGCAGCCCGCTCCAGCCGGCTGCGTGCATTTGGTTCCCATCGGCCCATGCCCTTAGCATACTTGACGAGAGGTATCGAGATCAAGTATACTGGTGATGTCAGTCCTTGACATCACTTGTCCGCGGCTCTGGATCAGGACCACGGACGCTCGTTCCCAAGGAGGGTTGCTCATGCGCGTTTTTGTCACGGGTGCGTCCGGTTGGATCGGCTCCGCCGTCGTTCCCGAGCTTATTGGTGCGGGTCATCAGGTCGTCGGGCTGGCGCGTTCGGAGGCCGCCGCCGCGGCCCTTACGGCCGCCGGGGCTGAGCTGCAGCGCGGCACTATCGACGATCTCGACATCCTGCGGGGTGCTGCCGCCGCGGCGGATGGCGTGATCCACCTCGCGTTCAAACACGACATCGCCTTCTCAGGAGGCTTTCAGGAGGCCGCGGATGCGGATCGCCGCGCCGTCGAGACCATCGGCACAGCGCTGGCCGGGTCGAATCGCCCGCTCGTCATCGCGTCCGGACTGCTCGGGCTCGTGCCGGGGCATATGGCGACCGAACAGGACGGGCGTGAGCCCGCGGGGGCGGCGCAGCTACCCGGCGGTCCGGGGACCCGGACCGCTACGGCACAGCGGACGCTCGATCTCGCCACGGACGGCATCCGCTCCTGCGTCGTACGCCTGCCGCCGACGGTGCATGGCGACGGCGATCACGGCTTCATGGCGGCCCTGGTCGGTATCGCGCGTAATAAGGGCGTCTCCGGCTATATCGGCGACGGGTCCAACCGCTGGCCGGCCGTGCATCGGCGCGATGCCGCACATCTCTTCCGCCTGGCGTTTGAGAACGCCCCGGCGGGGTCCGTTGTGCATGCCGTCGGCGACGAAGGCGTGCCGATGAGCGCCATCGCTGCGGTGATCGGGAAACAGCTCGCTATTCCGCTGCGATCCATCCCCGCCGAGGACGCAGGCGCACACTTCGGCTGGCTGGGGGCCGTGGTCGGGATCGACTCGCCAGCCTCGAGCACGCTGACCCACGAGCTACTGGGCTGGCAACCGATCCAGCCCGGGCTCATCGAGGATCTCGAGCTCGGCCACTACTTCCGCAGTCCATCTGCCTGATCAGCTTTGGTAGGTTGTTGTCAGGGATACTGCCCTCAGGATCTTGCGCATCCCATGCACCCGCCGCGGCCGGGCCGATGCGGGAAGGTGCGGGTGGTTAGGGGAGGATCAAGCCAGTTATTGGGGAATGAGGAGTGAGCACCCCCAGGTGCGAACGGGTCGCGCCCCCACCGTTCGCACCTGGGGGTGCTCACTCCTCGGTATGTAACCCCAACCGGTCACCGGAACCTGCATTAGGGGAGGCCCACCGGCATAGATTCACGTTACAGCCTTGCCGCTCCGGCCCAGCCTTGGTACAATGAAGGAGCGAACAGGCGCCGGCCCTGAGTTGGCGGGCGGGAAGCGAACGATCTATTCGATAAGAAGGCCCGCCTTAAATTGGACCCCGAGGAGCGAATCGCCATGCGCACCCCCCCGTGGCGGATTGTCAGTCTTCTGCTGGTGGGATTGCTGATCGGCTGTACCGTGCCAACACCCGGTCAGACTCCCCCCACCCCGTGGGACGGTCCGGCGATCGCCGGGAACACCCCGACCCCGTGGGACGATCCGGCGATCGCTGGGGACACCCCGACGGTGGCGGGCGACCAAGGGAGCGCCGGAGACACCCCGACGGTGGCGGGCGACCAAGGGAGCGCCGAGGACACCCCGCCCCCGGCGGGCCGCCAATGGACCGTCCAGGGCCCCCCCGTGACGCAACTGGCCGCTCTTGATGGCGCCATGCAAACGTTCATGCAGGCGACCGGCACCCGCGCCGGCAGCCTGGCCGTGGCCAAAGATGGGCAACTGCTGTTCGCCCACGGCTATACCTGGGCGGACGCGGACTATCCGCGCACCCAGCCGACCAGCCTGTTCCGGCTGGCGAGTGTGAGCAAGACGTTTACCGCCGCCGGCATCACCCACGCCTACGCCACCCACCTGCTCACGCCGACGACCCGCGTCTTTCCGCTGCTCGGCATCACGACCGCCGCCTTGCCGACCCAGCAACCAGACCCCCGCATCAACACCATCACCGTCCAGCAGCTGGTCGACCACAGCGGCGGCTGGGATGATACCGCGGCCGGCTCCGGGTTCGATCCGGTGATCCGCATGCGGGACATCGCGTTGGCGCTCCAGCTGGACGGACCGCCCACGGGGCGTGACCTGGCCCGCTATATGTACGGCGAGCCGTTACAGTTCGCGCCGGGCAGCAAGACGCAATATTCCAACTTCGGCTATACCCTGCTCGGCCTGGTCATCGAGCAGGTCAGCGGGCAGTCCTTCGCGGACTACTTGCAGCAGCAGGTGCTCGCGCCCCTGGGCATTACCGATGTGGCCCTGGCCCATACGCTGGCCGACCAGCAATTGCCGGGCGAGGTGAGCTACGATCAGTCGGGGACCGGCCTGAGCCCGCTGGATCCGAATACGGAGCTCTGGGTCCCGCTGGCCTATGGCGGCGAAGGCTGGCTGACCGAGGTCTCGGGCGGCAGCGGCGGCCTGGTCGCGAGTGCCCCCGCCGTCACGGCGTTGATCCACCACTATGCCGTGTGGGGCAGCGGGCCCCGGCCCAGCGGTCCCGGTCCCTGGGAGTCGGTGAAGACGGGCGGCATGGCGGGCACGAGCAGCCGCGCCGTCTCGCGCTCCGACGGCCTGGACTACACCTACATCTTCAACACGCGCGACTTCCCCGACGCCCGGTTGGAAGAATTGAACAACGCCCTCGACGCGGCCTTGACCCACGCCCAATTGCCTTAGACGACGGCCTCCGCCGATTCCTGCTATAATGGATAGGACTTAGGCCGTGGGAAAGTGAATACTAGGAAGGAGCCGAGTATGTACCGCATGGGATGGTTGGCCGTGCTGGTGGTGGGGCTGGGCGTGCTGGGGGGGGCCGGCTGGGCGGTGGGTGCCCCCCTGGCCGGGGCGCCGCCGGGCCGGGGGCCCGGCGGGGTCCCGGTGCAGGGCACGCCGACCCCGACCGCGACCGCCACGCCGAACCCCTGCGGCCTGGCCTGGCGGGTGGTCGCCAGCGCCAACCCCGGCACGGGCACGAACGTCCTCAACGGCGTGGCCGTGGCCGCCCCGAGCGATGTCTGGGCGGTCGGCGATGCCGTGACCGGCGGCACGACGCGCACGCTGGTCGAGCACTGGAACGGCACGGCCTGGGCCGTCGTCGCCAGCGCCAACCCCGTCACGGGCACGGACGTCCTCAACGGCGTGGCCGTGGCCGCGCCGAACGACGTCTGGGCCGCCGGCTACGACATGACCGGCGGCACGACGCACACGCTGATCGAGCACTGGAACGGCACGACCTGGGCGGCCGTGCCCAGCGCCAACCCCGGCCCGACCTTCAATGTCCTCCAGGGGGTGGCCGTGGCCGGGCCGAGCGACGTTTGGGCGGTCGGCTATTACCTGACCGGCTTCACCATCCGGACGCTGATCGAGCACTGGAACGGCGCGACCTGGGCCCAGGTCGCCAGCCCGAATCCCGGCCCGAACTTCAACTTCCTCCAGGGGGTCGCGGTGGCTGGGCCGAGCGACGTCTGGGCCGTCGGCGATGACATAACCGGCTTCACCACGCAGACCCTGCTCGAACACTGGAACGGCACGGCCTGGACCGCGGTGGTCAGCCCCAACCCCGGCACCACGGCCAACGTCCTCCAGGGGGTCGCGGTGACCGGGCCGAGCGACGTCTGGGCCGCCGGCTATGCCGCGAGCGGCGGCAGCGACCAGACGCTGACCGAACACTGGAACGGCACGGCCTGGGCCGTGGTCGCCAGCCCCAACCCCGGCACGGGCAATAACCTGCTCCGGGGGGTGGCCGTGGCCGGGTCGAGCGACGTCTGGGCCACCGGCGATGCCGTGAGCGGCGCCACCACGCGGACGCTCGCCATGCACTGGAACGGGACGGCCTGGGCCGTCGTCGCCAGCCCCAACCCCAGCGCGACCGCCAACATCCTCTACGGCGTGGCCGTAGCCGGGCCGGCCGACGTCTGGGCCGTCGGCGATACCCAGAGCGCCACGCTCCAGACGCTGACGGAGCACTATAACGACCCCTGCCCGCCGACGGCGACCCCGACGGCCACCGCGACGGCCACCGCCACCGCCACCGCGACGGCCACTGCGACGGCCCCGCCAACGAGCACGCCCCCGCCCGCGGCGACCCAGACGCCGGTCCCGGCGCCGACCCAGACGCCGGCCAGCACGCCCATCCTCCCGACCAGCACGGCGTCCGCCACGCCGCCGCCCGGGCCCACGAACACGCCCAGCCCGCCCTGTGTGCCCGTGTTCGCCGACGTACCCACGGAGTACTGGGCCGCGGGGTATATCCGGTGGACCTATTGCCACGGCCTGGTGAGCGGCTATGCCGACGGCACCTTCCGGCCGGAGAGCGCCACGACCCGCGGACAGGTCGCCAAGATGGTGGTGCTGGCGGCGGGCTACCCGCTGGCAGTGCCGCCGGGGGCGCCGCACTTCGTCGATGTGCCGCCGAGCCAGCCCTTCTATCTCTATATCGAAGTGGCCTATCGCCACGGGTTGGTCAGCGGCTACGCGGATGGCACCTTCCAGCCGGCGGCCGCCGTGACCCGGGCGCAGCTCACCAAGCTGATCGTGGTGGCGCGGGGCTATCCGCTGCGCACCCCGGCCCAGCCGACCTTCAGCGATGTGCCGCCGGGCTATTGGGCCTACGCCGATATCGAGACGGCCGTCGCCCACCAGGTCGTGGGCGGCTATGCCGACGGCACCTTCCACCCGGAGCAGACGGCCACCCGCGCCCAGCTCGCCAAGCTGCTCTTCCAGGCCTTCGGCTTGCCCAACCGCTAGCGGAGTGCGGAGTGCGGAGTGCGGAGTGCGGAATACGGAGTGCGCGGCATCGTTGGGCAGTTGTAGGGGCACGGCGTGCCGTGCCGCGGTGGGGCGCGCGGCATGCCGGCGGGCGACGGGCGGCCCTCACCCTGCCCTCTCCCGTGCGCGGGCGAGGGTTCTTGCGCTATCGCGGGGCGGGGCCGGTCGGGCGGCTGCGCCCAGGGGGCCGGGCGGCGGCCACCACGGCCCCGCCGAGCGCAGCCCGCGGAGTGCAGCCCGCGGATCGCGGATCGCTCGTCTGTGGGAGAGGGCTCGGCCCTCGAAGCTCTGGCCGCGTGAGGGAGCTGCCGGAGTGTGGAGGGCGGAGTGCGGCATCGTTGGGCAGTTGTAGGGGCACGGCGTGCCGTGCCGCGGTGGGGAGCATGGGATGCCAGCGGGCGACGGGCGGCCCTCACCCTGCCCTCTCCCGTGCGCGGGCGAGGGTGTTAGACGAGCATTCAGCGGTCAGCGGTCAGCACTTTCAACTCAGCACTTTTCACTCAGGACTTCGTCCGGCCGCGGATCGGCGCCCCCTTCTAAACACTGCGCCGCGGGCTCACCCGCGCGGCGAGAGCTTCGAGGGCCGAGCCCTCTCCCACAGACGATAAGCTGGCGCGCCTATGAAGTGCGCAATGCGCGGGGAGCGATCCCGCTCCCGCCTGCCCCATGACCCTACCTCGTAGCCCGAGCACACCAGGAGACCCCCCCGGCCGCAGCCGGGGGGGTCTCCTGGTGCGCCCTACTTTAGAAGCCTCCGAGACCGTTGGGGGTGCCGAGGCCGGTGGGGCCGTCATAGCCCGGGCCGGCCGTGCAGAGATACGACCCGCCGCAGCTGCCGTTGCTGCCACTGGTCACGTCGTAGAGGCTGCCGGCGTGGCTGTAGAGGTAGGAGCCGTAGGTCACCTGGCTGGCGTTGCCGGCCAGGGCATAAATCCCCGCCACGACCGGGGCGCCGATGCTCGTGCCGCCTTCGACGATCCAGCCGGCCGCCTGATAGCTGTCATAGACGGCCACGCCCGTGTTCGGGTCGCCCACCACGGCCACGTCGGCGTCCGTGCGGTTCGCGCAGCCGCTGTCGGTCTGCCAGGCCGGCTTGCTGATATAGCGGCTGCAGCCACTGCCGCTGCCACTCCAGGCCGTCTCGCCCCAGCCCCGGGTGCTGCCGTCGCGGGCCAGCGTCGTGCCGCCCACGGCCGTCACGTATTGCGAGCTGGCCGGGAACGAGGTGCCGTAGCCGTAATCCCCCGAGCTGGCCGTGACCGCGATATTGGGGTACTGGTAGTACTTGTTCTCCCCGGACTGGTTGCTGGACGATTCCGCGATCCCGTAGCTGTTGCTGATCTCGGTCGCCCCGAGCTGGGCGGCCGTCTGCTCCGCCGAGCTGACCGACGTGATATCGGCGTGGATGCCCTCCACGAGCAGGAGATGGCAATTCGGGCAGATAGCGCTGACCATGTCGAGGTCGAGCGCGATCTCGGAGGCCCAGCCGCCGCTGGGGGTCGGGTAGTTGGTGCCGCCGTGCTCGTCGACTTTGCGGAAGCAGCCGTTGGCCGTGGTGCAGGCCGGCAGGCCGAACTGGGCGCGGTAGACCGCCAGGTCCGCCTCGGCGTTCGGGTCGTCATGGGCGTCGACGATAGCGACCGTCTGGCCGCTGCCGCCGGTGGTCGGCAGGTTGTAGGCGGCCAGGAGGTCGGCGGGGCCATAGCCGGCGGGCGCCGTGAAGGGCGCCAGGGGCCCCTGGACGATGTCGGTGCGGATCAGGGCAAAGCAGCGCACGGCGCCGGGGCCGCTGTCGGTACAGGCGGGCACGACGTGCGCCCGGGGGGCCGCGGCCGGGGCCGGGGCGGCCTGGGCGGCGGGCAGCCCACCCACCAGGAGGGCGAGCAGGCTCGTGCCACTCAGCAAACGGATCAGGTGCTTCATGCCAACGGTTCCTCCAATGACCGGGTGCGCGCCCACCCGGCGAATGATAAAGAAGACAAAGACGCTGATGTCATTATAGGCCGAGCCTGATCAGGAATCGATCAGGAACGGGACGGGTTTGCGGGCGACTGGGCTTACCGCTCAGTAGGGTGGCGGAACGCGCGGTGGGGGCAACTACGGTGACGATCGCATTTCCAACCCCGTCTATTATAGCGCAAATCGTGCTTATAGCAGCTTACCAACTCATAGTACCTTCGGTTAACGCGACCCCGGACTTTTGGTGGATAGCAAGACGCCCGGCGGCTGAAGCCGCGGCAACGCCGGGCCAAGCCCGCCTACGCGGGCTCACGGCACGGCGCGTGGTCATCCTACTTTTATTAGCGAAAAATATAAGATTTGTCATTCTGAGCGCAGCGAAGAATCCGCTGGGGCGCGCATCCGCTACCCCAGGGTGTGATCGGGGGGGTGGGTGAACACCCGGCGTTGCCGCGGCTTCAGCCGCTAGGCAACGGATTCTTCGCTGCGCTCAGAATGACAGATCTTAGCGTGTTTGCTAACCGCATACATCAGCTCCCGATCACAGCGGTCGCGTGAGCACCCGCCGCCCCCCAGGCAACCCGCCCCCGGCGACCCGCCCGTCAGCCCGCGCAGGCGGGCTTCGCCCGGACGTTGCCGCGGCTTCAGCCGCCGGGCATCCACCCCCGGCGACCCGCCCGTCAGCCCGCGCAGGCGGGCTTCGTACCCGTTGCCGCGGCTTCAGCCGCCAGGCCCCCCGCGCACATGCAACGAGGGGGACGCACGCTGCGTCCCCCTCGAAGTGCGGGCGCCGGCGGCCGGCGCCGGGCTTACTGGCCCAGGTCGACGTGCAGGGCGGGGTCGCCGAGCAGGTTGAACTGGAGCTGGACATCGTGGTCCGGGGTGGCCCGGTAGCCGGCGCGGAGCGCGTCGCCCACCGACTGGCCGGCCAGGATGCTCTGGTAGAAGGCCGTGTTCAGCGGCACTTGCCCGCTGGCTTCGCTCTCCGACGACGCGCCCACGCCGCCGATGATGCCGCCGCTGCTCTTGAGCAGCAGGTCGCTGACGATGCTGCTCGGGTAGTCATAGCCGCCCGCGAAGCAGGTCATCGCCGTCAGGAACGATTCGTGCCCCGCGTTGGTGATCTGGCCGAACTCGCTCGTGTCGAAGATGTTCTGCACGCGGCCCCAGTCGAGGTAGTTGGAGTGGCCGTAGTAGTTGATCAGCGCCCGCCCCGCGTTGAAGCTG
>DATGEF010000421.1:0-3485 GCA_035310405.1 Chloroflexia bacterium
CGTCAGCCCGCGTAGGCGGGCTTCGTCTGCGTAGCCGCGGCTTTAGCCGCTAGGCGTCTCGCCCCACGACCCTGCCGCGCGCTGAGGTTGATGTATATAGGCACGGCACGCCGGGCCCCTACAAGGTGCCGCCAACCCCACGGCTGTGGCCAAGTCGGGATCGTGTCCCTCTGAGCGTCGCGCAGAGTCCGTCTCCCCGGGTCAAAGACGGATTCTTCACTTCGTTCAGAATGACAATGGCCGCACTCGCCCGCAGCCAGCGGACTTGGCCACAGCTGTGCCTACGGCCCCGCTACGCGCAAAACTCAAAACTCAAAACTCAAAACTCAAAACTCAATACGCCCCCGTGCCGCGCAAGACGGTCAGCACCGTGCGGGCCAAGATACGCAGGTCGAGCCAGAGCGAGTAGTGGTCGAGGTAATAGAGATCGGTGTCGGTGCTCAGGTGCAGCGGGTTGTTGCTGCGGCCGGTCACCTGCCACCAGCCGGTCATGCCCGGCGGCACGGCGAAGCGCGCCAGCTGCCAGGCGCCAAAGTACTCCACCACCCAGGGGAGCGCCGGGCGGGGCCCCACCAGGCTCATCTCGCCCCGCAGCACATTGAAGAGCTGCGGCAGCTCGTCGAGGCTCGTCCGGCGCAGGAAGCGGCCCACCCGCGTGATGCGCGGATCGTCGGGCAGCTTGTAGAACAGGTCGGCCGGGACCGCATGCGGCGCGGGATCGGGCCGTTGGGACGCCTCTACGGCTTCCGGCTGATGATACATGGTCCGCAGCTTGTACATCTGGAAAGCCGCGCCCTGGAGTCCGAACCGCCGCTGGCGGAAGATGGCCGGCCCGGGCGAATCCCAGCGGATGATCAGCGCGCAAACCAGCATGATCGGCAGCGCGACGACCAGCGCTGGGATCGTCAGGGCCAGATCAAGCAGCCGTTTGCGTCGCGCCTCCCGGGGGTGTAACGGCACACGATAGCGCTCGCGGGCCGGGCCGGCGGCCCCGCGTCGCAGCGGGCTCCAGGGCACAATCTGCACCGGCAGCCCCCAGCGATGCAGCGTCAGGATCGGATCACGCAGCGCAACCGGCGCGTGTTCGGAGAGTAAGACGACCAGTCGGTCTGCCCGGCTGCGGGCGATCAGGCGAGGCAGGGCGCGCGGCGGGGCCGTGTCCAGCGCCAGGGTGCCGACGACGACATCCGCCGGCGTTAGCCCGGCGGGCCGGCCGGCCGGCGCCGTGCCGGGCGCCGTGGTCAACAGCAAAACCCGCCGCCGGCGAACCGCCGACCGCAGAGCACGGGCCGCGCCCTGGTCGGTAGCGGGGACCGGGCGCCAGGGAGACGGGGCCGGCGCGGCAGGTAGGGAGGGATAGGAGGGGGTCCGTTCGTCCAGCGATGGCCATTCCTGGGTGGCACCTTGCATCTCAGCGGCCCTCCTGCCCGGCCAGCACCGGCTCGACCAGCGCAGGAGCCAATTCCGCCCCGAGCGCCGGCGCCGGGCGGGGGCGATCCCCGGCCAGCCCCCGGCCCAGGCCGAGTAAGGCCGCCGCGGAGCCGGCGCCGATCACAAGGGCTCGCAGGATCACGATGGCGGGCGTGCAGAAGGCCACGGGCAGATCTCGCCGCGCCACGAAAGCGGTGAACGGCCAGGTAGAGACCAGCAGGATCGCGGCCAGCGCCAGCCACACGCGCCGCAACGGGCGCCAGGCGGCCGCTGGGGGCGCCAGGGCCAGCAAGGCCCCGACGAGCGCGGATTGGGCCTTCATGACCTGGGGGGTATAGGAATCGGTCAGCGCTTTGCCGGCGTGCATCCGGTACACTACCAGCTTCCAATAGCCGCGGGCAAACTTCACCTGGAGATACCGGCGGAGGGTTGCCGGATGGGTATGATAGACAATGGCCTGCGGGGCGAAAACCAGGCGCGCCCCCGCCTCCGCCAGCCGGTACGATAACTCGGTGTCTTCGGTGGTCGCCGTCCAAAAGCGCTCGTCGTAGCCGCCGGCCGCCAGGAAAAAATCACGCCGGAAGGCCGCCGCATACGAATCCACGACGTCGATCGTCGCGCCCCGCGATTGGAGCTGGTAGCGGTCCTCAAATTCGGCCTGGGCGAAGCGGGCGACCAGGCTCCGCTGCCGGGTGCGGTACGCGCCTTTGACGCCGGACACCGCCGGGTCGGCAAACGGCGCCAGCATCGCGGCCACCCAGGTCGGGGTGGGCACGCAGTCGGCGTCGGTAAACAGCACGATCGCGCCCTGGGCCGCGCGCGCCCCGCGGTTGCGGGCGGCGGCCGGGCCCCGGTTATCCTGGCGCAGCACGCGCGCCCCCCCGGCCGCGGCGACGGCCGCCGTGGCATCCGTCGACCCATCGTCGACGACGATCACCTCCAGCCGATCGGCCGGATAGGTCTGCTGCTGGAGGGCCGCCAACCCGGCCGGCAAGCCGGCGGCGGCATTATACGCCGGGATCACCACACTGGCCCGCAGCGCGGCGGGTAAGGCTTTTGCTTCTGCCTTTTTAGTTATGTTAAGCTGCAATCCACTCTCCTGCTCCTGAGCCGCGCACCGGACTATAACGATCGCTCTTCGCGCCTCGCCAACCCTGATTATAACGGGCCGATTTTGCTCTTGTCAACGCGGCCCTTAATCCAGTTATTTTCATTAATTAGTGAAAGTATTGACAATTCAGTAATCTGGATCTATAATTGAAATCAAACGCTACGCCATCGCGAAACCCTTGCGGCTGGCGAACAGGGCCGGCAGCCCGTCCGTTGGCCCGGAAAGGTCCTTGCATGAACCCGTTGAGCTCTGTAGAGCATCGCCCCTGGCCGCTACCCGCCGGGCCGTGGATTATGACGCAGACCTGGCATAACCTGCTTTTCGCCCATTGGCCGATGCCCGTCGATGTGCTGCGGCCGCTGGTTCCTGCCGATCTCACGATCGACCTGTTTGGCGGGCAGGCCTGGATTGGCCTGGTGGTATTTCGCTTGAGCGGGGTGCGCCTGCGCGGCTGCCCGGCTGTGCCCTTCGTCGCGGCCTTTCCGGAGATCAATGTGCGGACCTATGTCCACCATCATGGCCGGCCAGGGGTGCATTTCCTGAGCTTGGATGCCGATAACCGCCTGGCTATCGCCCTGGCGCGCCCCTGGTTCCGCCTGGCCTATTTCCCGGCGGCCATTGCCTTCCAGCGCCGGACAGACGGCATCAGCTTTAGCAGCCGGCGTACCGCGCCCCCGGCGCCCCCGGCGCGCTTCTCGGCCAGCTACCGCCCGACAGCCGCCCCCTTTCGCGCCCCGCCCGGCAGCCTGGCCCATTGGCTGACCGAACGTTACTGCTACTACAGCGCCGACCGCCAAGGCCGGCTCTATCGCTGCGATATCCACCATGCGCCCTGGCGGCTCCAGCCGGCGCGGGCCCTGATCCAAGAAAATACCATGGCGCTGGCGCACGGCATCGTGCTGCCGTCGACGGCCCCCACGCTGCACTATGCCCACTATATGCA
>DATGEF010000422.1:0-5654 GCA_035310405.1 Chloroflexia bacterium
TCGCCAGCCTCGGCGGGGAAGGGCAGATCCGGCTCTGGGAGCGCCCGCCGGGCGGGCCGGCCACCTGCCGCGTAGTCCTGCCGGCGCACACGGGCTGGGGGATGGGCCTGGCTTTTGCCCCCGATGGGCAGCGGCTGGCGAGTGCCGGCTGGGACCGGACGATCCAGATCTGGGCGGTCGCCGCCGGCGGTGAGCTTCTTCAGACGTTGGCGGGCCATGCCGATCGGGTCCAGACGGTCGCCTGGAGTCCGGACGGCCAGACCCTGGCGAGCGCCGGCTTTGACGAAACGATCTGGCTGTGGGATGTCGCCAGCCGCAGCGTGCGCACAGTGCTGACCGGGTTTACGGGGGTGGTCTTCAGTCTCGCCTTCACCCCGGACAGCCGGCACCTGCTCAGTGGGAGTGGCGACGGCACCCTGCGGCTCTGGGATGTGGCACGGGGCCAGTGTGAGCAGATCCGGCAGGGTTACGCGGACTCGCTCTATGATGTCGCGTGGAGTCCGCACGGCCTCCACCTCGCCAGCGGGGGCTCGAGTAATATGGTGAGCATTTGGGATGTGGCGGCGCGGACCCCGCCCCAGCTACTGGCGGGCCACCGCTACCTGGTGTTTGGCGTGGCCTGGAGTCCCGATGGGCGGTGGCTGGCGAGCAGTGGCTGGGATAACGTCATCCAGATTTGGGATGCGCACACCGGCACCCCTGTGCAGGTGCTGCGGGACCCCGACGACCCCTATACCTCCTTCTATGGCCTCGCCTGGAGTCCCGACGGCCAGCGGCTGGCGTGTGGCAACTATCGGCAGGAAGTCCAGGTCTGGGAGGTGGCGACCGGCACCCGGCAATGGCGCACCCCCGCCCAACCCGGCGCGGCCCGCCGGGTGGCCTGGAGTCCCGACGGGACGGCGCTGGTGAGTGGCGGGGACGAGGGCTGCGTCGCGGTGTGGAAGGCGGCCGACGGGAGCCGCGCCCGGCAACTCCCCGGCCCGGGCGGCAAAGTGAATGATGTGGCCTGGAGCCGGGATGGACAATGGCTCGCGGCGGCCGGCGGCCGCGCCGGGGGGGAGGTGTGCGTGTGGGCGATGCCCCACGGGGAGCGCATGCAAATCCTGGGGCGCCTGCCGGGGATCGGGTATGCGGTGGCCTGGAGTCCGAGCGGGGCGGTGCTGGTGAGTGGCGGCAGCGATGGGTGGCTGCGATGGTGGGACCGGGCCAGCGGGGAATGTGTGCGGGTGTGT
The DNA here is from genome assembly GCA_035310405.1 of Chloroflexia bacterium. Lineage (GTDB taxonomy): Bacteria > Chloroflexota > Chloroflexia > QHBQ01 > JAICKM01 > JAICKM01. Next base: position 1,233 of record DATGEF010000422.1, read on the forward strand.
CGGGCACATGAGGGCACCGTGCAGCGGCTCCAGGTGAGTCCGGAGGGGACCCGGCTCGCCAGTTGCGGCGATGACGGAGCCATCCAGATCTGGGATCTGGCGGGCGGCGCGCGGGTAGGCACGCTGCGCCGGGATCGCCCCTACGAGCGCCTGGAGATCAGCGGGGCCACGGGCTTGACGCCGGCCCAGCGGGCCGAATTGCGGGCGTTAGGGGCGGTGGAGGACCCGCGCGGGGGCCCGTAAAGCGGCGCGCTGGCCGCGCCCGGGGGGCCCCCGCCCTAGCGTCGCGCCTCGCGTGTCGGAGAGCCGCCCGGGCTGCCCGGGGCGGCGCTTCTTTGCTCTAGTCGCGAACATGTGCCCTGTTGCGGCAGAGGCGGGGCCGCGTTACAATAAGAACCAACGTGAAAGGATGAGGTATGACGCCCCCGGTCCCGCTCCCGCCAGTGCCCGAGGTTGGGAGGACGCGTCCGGTCGGGCGTGGGCTGGCCGGCCTGCGCGTCCGCCTGCGCCGGACGCGGGGCTGGCTTTATCTCGCCGCCCTCGGCCCCGGCATTATCGCCGCCTCGGCCGGCAACGACGCGGGCGGGATCGCGACCTACGCCAGCAACGGTGCCCAGTTTGGCTATAGTATGCTCTGGGTGATGGTCGTCATCACCGTGCTGATGATCCTGGTGCAGGCCATGGCCGCCCGCATGGGCGCGGCCACCGGCAAAGGGCTCAACGACTTGATCCGCGAACAGTTCGGCGTGCGCTGGGCCGTGTTCGCCACGCTGGTTTTTTTGGTCGCCAATACCCTGATCACGATTACGGAATTTGTCGGCATCGGCGCGGCGGCCGAGTTGTTCGGCATCCCCCGCTGGATCGCCGTGCCGCCGCTGGCGTTGCTCGTCTGGTGGCTGGTGGTCAAGGGCTCCTATGCGCGGGCGGAAAAGCTGTTTATCGCCCTCACGCTCGGCTTTTTAAGCTATATCGTCACGGTATTCATCATTCACCCGCCGTGGGATCAGGTCGCCCATGGACTGCTCGTGCCCGATCTGCGCCAGCTGGGCACGGTTGGCTACTTTCCCGCGCTCGTGGCCCTGATCGGTACGACGATCACCCCGTATATGCAGCTCTACCAGCAAGCCGCCGTGGTGGAGAAGGGGGTGACGATGCGCGACTATGCCTACGAGCGCGTGGATGTGGTCACGGGCGGGCTCTTCTCCAACGCCGTTTCGATCTTTATCATGATCGCCACGGCGGCGACCCTCTTCGCCCACGGGCAGCAGGTGACGACGGCGGCGGACGCGGCACAGGCGCTTACCCCGTTGGCCGGCCCGCTCGCCCAGCAGCTCTTCGGGATAGGCTTGTTTGGGGCGTCGATGCTGGCCGCCGCGGTGCTGCCGATCGCGACCGCCTTCGCGGTCAGCGAGGCGATCGGCTTCGAGCGGGGGGTTTCCTTCAGCTTTCAGGAAGCGCCCTTTTTCATGGGCCTGTTCACGGCCCTGATCGTGCTGGGCACCGCCGTGGCGATGATCCCGAACATTTCGGTTGTCGCGTTGCTGCTGTTTGTGCAGGTGGTCAACGGCGTGCTGCTGCCGGTCGAATTGATTTTCATGATGCTCATCGTCAACAACAAGGCGGTCATGGGCCGCTATACCAATAACCGACTCTTGAATGTGCTGGCCTGGGCGGGCGTCGGGACGATCATTGCCGCCGTGGTCGGCATGTTCGTCAGTTTTTTCCTGCCCCAATGACGCGCAGCCCGGCCCGGCTGCAGCGGGAGAATTCGGCCCTATGACGCAGAATGCCCCGGCCTTTGCGGGCCGCCGGAAATTGCTCACCGCGCAGCCGGATGTGCAGCAGCTCGTGACCAACCTGCGCACCGCCCTGGCCGCCCACGATCCGGCGGGGCTGCGGGCCGTGATCGAGGCGCAACACCCGGCCGATCTCGCCGACGCGATGATCGTGCTCAACGAGCACGAAGACCTCGCCGTCTTCCAGCAGCTGGAGCCGGCGGAGGCGGCCGAGGTGCTCGACGAGGTGGACCCGCTCACCGAGGCCGCGCTCGTCCGGGCCACGAGCGTGGAGCGGCTGGCCGCCCTGCTGGACCTACTGCCCGCCGACGAGGCGACGGATGTCGTCAGCGCGTTACCCCCGGCCGAGGCCGACCGGGTCCTGGCGCTCACCACCCCCGCGATCGCGGCCGCCATCCGCACCTTGCGCGTCTATCCGGCCCATACGGCCGGGGGGATCATGTCCCTGGGCTTCGTGGCCGTCCCGGATAGCAGCACGCAAGCGGAGGCAGTGGCGCGGTTCCGGGAGCAGACCGACGCCGACCCCCTGTTTTACGTCTACGTCCTGGACACACAGGGCGGCTTCGTGGGGGCCGTCAATCTGCGCCGGCTGCTGATCGCCGCGCCGGCGACGCCCGTCCGGACGCTGCTGGAGGCCGAGGTGGTGACGGTGCCGCCGGAGTGGAACCAGGAACAGGTGGCCCATATCTTTGCCCGCTACGATCTCGCGGCCCTGCCGGTCGTGGCCGCCGATCCCGGGCGGCGCCTGCTGGGGGTCATCACATCCGACGACATCATCGACGTGCTGCAGGCCGAGCATAGCCAAGATCTGGCCCGGCTGACGGGCTCGGACGCCGCGGAGCTGGAGCAAAAAACGCCGGGCCAGGTGGCGCGCATGCGCATGCCGTGGATCATGGCGACGATGTTCATCGAGCTGTTGGCCGGCCTCGTCATCCACTTCTTTGACGCGACGCTGACCAAATACATTCTGCTGGCGAGCTTCATGCCGATCATCTCGGCCATCAGCGGCAACACCGGCTTGCAATCGGCCGCGATTGTCATCCGCGGCTTGTCCGCCGGGCTGATCCAGCTGGCGCATTGGCGGCACGCGGTCGTCCGCCAGGTGATTACCTCGGCGATCCTGGGCGGGGCCTGCGGGCTGGTGTTGGGCATCATCGGCGCCATCTGGTCCGGGAACTGGGTGTTTGGGGCGGTTATTTTGCTGGGCATGTTTGCCGCGGTCAATATCGCGGGCGTGGTCGGCACAGTGGTGCCCATGATTTCCAAGCGGGCGGGGTTCGATCCGGCGCTCACGGCGGGGCCGTTCGAGACGGCGTTCCAGGATGTCATCGGCATCAGCATCTTTCTCGTGCTGGCCACGGCCCTGTTAGGGCTGATCCGCTAGGGGGCGACATGCAAGTAAGGGGGCGACATGCAAGCTACCTTGCGCCAACGGGGGCTACAATTAGAGTACATCACGCTGGGCTGGAACGTCGTCGGCACGGGCATCGTGGTCGCGGCGGCGGTAGCGGCCCAATCGGTCGCGCTGGCCGGTTTTGGCTTGGACTCGCTGATTGAGATTGTGGCCTCGCTGGTAGTGGTGTGGCAGCTCCAGGAGATCCACCAGCAGCGGGAACGGACGGCGTTGCGCATTATCGGCGGCGCCTTCGTGCTGTTGGGGGTCTATGTGCTGGCCCAATCGGCCCGCACTTTCCTGACGCAAGCCCATCCGGCGACCTCGCTCGCGGGCATCGCCTGGCTCGCGGCGACGCTGATCGCCATGCTCCTGCTGGCCTGGGGCAAGCAGCGCACCGGCCAGCAGCTCGGCAACGAAGTGCTGCTCCGGGAAGGGCGGGTGACTTTGATCGACGCGTACCTGGCCGCCGCGGTGTTGATCGGCCTGGTCTTGAACACCCTCTTCGGCTGGTGGTGGGCCGATCCCCTCGCCGGGCTGGTGATTGTCTATTACGGCTTCCGCGAAGCCTGGGCCATCTGGCAGGAAGAGCGGCACCCAGCGGCTACGCCGCCGCCCGGCCCGGGATAGGGCCGCTCTACGGTGCCGCCGGCGTGATATTGGGGCTGGGATACGGCGTCAGGTCGTATTCCGATGGCGCTAGGTCCAGCGCCACCTCGGCCGCCACTGTATCCTGGCCGGGCCGCGCGATGCTCAGCTCCACGGCCCAGCCGCCGCTCATCGGCAGCACTAACTTGCCGGTGTAGGCCCCGCTCCCGGCCTGCAACGGCAGTAGCTCCGTCACATGCCCGTGCGTGGGCATGATCCCCTGCATCGTGACCGTGGCATCGTTCACCGGCCGGCCGTTGTTGTCGGTCAGGTGAAAAGTGAAGGCGACCGGGCCGGAGCGGGGCGGGTCCGGGCTCGTCGTCACGTCGACGTTCACATAGGCGCTCGGCCGCCCGGTGAGCGTGGTGCCGGCCACGGTATAGCGGAAGGCGGCCTTCACATCCTCCGGCTGGTTATAACGGCGCACGGCCACCACGATCTGCCAGGTGCCGTCGAGCGCCAGGTAGGGTCCGATGGGCACGGCATAGCGCCCGCCGCCCGCGTCGTCGGCGCTAACCGTGGCGCTGGTATTATCCTCCAGCTGGGTCAGGGTCAGCTTCACACTCAGGGCGCAATCGGCCCCGG
>DATGEF010000423.1:0-16374 GCA_035310405.1 Chloroflexia bacterium
CCCAAAGACATGAGCCAGCGGCTGATCGAGACCGTGGCCGCCGTGCCGAAAGCCTGTGAGCATATCAATCTGCCCGTGCAGGCCGGCGACGACGAACTGCTGCGCCGCATGCGCCGCCGCTACACGCTGCGCTACTATCGCGATCTGGTGCATCGCATCCGCGAGACGATCCCCGGCGTGACCCTGGCCACCGATATTATTGTCGGCTTCCCGGGCGAGTCGGCCGCGCAGTTCGGGCACACACTGGATCTCCTCGCCGAGCTGCGCTTCGATAAAGTGCATGTCGCCGCCTATTCGCCACGGCCCGGCACGGTCGCCGCCACCTGGGAAGACGACGTGACGCACGACGAGAAGCTGGCCCGGCTGCACGCGGTGGAAGCCCTGCAGGAGCAGATCGGCCGGGAGCTCAATACGCCCCTGATCGGTACGGTGGTCGAAGTGCTGGTCGAGGGCCGCGAGCGCGGCAAGTGGACCGGCCGTAGCCGCGGCAACAAGATCGTCTTCTTCCCCGGCGACGCGGCCGCGCCGCACCGCGGCATGCTCCGCCGGGTGCGGATCACGGAAGCCGGCCCGTGGTCGCTGACCGGGGAGCTGGCCGACCCCCTGCCCACCGTGGGCCCGGGCACCCGCCTGGAGCTCGTCTGCGCGTAGCCCGCCGATCGCGAATCACCCGCGCCGCCGCGAATTGCGCCGATCGGTCCGCAGAACGGAACCAATAACGCACCTGCTCCGTATTATAAGGAGCGTCGCCCCTGGAGGGTGGCGCCCCCGCGGCCGGCCTGCGTAATCGCGCGGGCGGGGATCCGACGCCGGCCAGAGAGCGAACGTGATCGGTCAACTGTGATCTGTATAAAGCGAGGTCAAGAGCATGCCTCAGACGAATCCTGAAGAGGCCGCACGCATGCGTCGTCTTCTGCCGGAGCGCGCCATCGCCCTGGCCATGCAAAGCCGCTGGGCCGAGGCCGCGGATGTGAACAAAGCGATCCTGGCGATCGATCCCAATGACGCCGATGCCCACAACCGGCTGGGCAAAGCGCACCTCGAGCTCGGGAACTATCGCGAGGCGTACGAGGCCTATAAGCGCGCGGTCGAGCTCGCCCCCGGCAACGCCATTGCCCAGAAGAACATGCACCGGCTGGCCCCGCTGGCCCAACAGCCGGCCGCTGCCGGGGCGGCCAAGCGGCCGGCGCCGCGCCCGGGGGAGCGCATCAACCCCCACACGTTTATCGAGGAGACCGGGAAGACCGGCGTCACGCACCTGGTCGAGCTGGCCAGTGGCCCCACCCTGCTGGCGCTGACGGCCGGCGACCGGGTCACGCTGGCCCTGGCCGGCAGCCAGCTGCAGGTGCGCACCGAGGCCAGCGAATACCTGGGCCAGGTCGAGCCCAAGCTCGCCCACCGGCTGATACGCTTCATGCAGGCCGGTAACCACTACACCGCGACCGTGACGACGGTCAACGATCGGAGCCTGTCGATCATCATCCGCGAGGACTACCAGGCGCCCACCATGGTTGGGCGGCAGTCGTTCCCGTCGAAGGGCGCCGCCGCCGCCTACCGGCCCGCCGCCGGCACAGGCCGCTATGGCTACGACGAGGACGACGACAGCAGCGGCGATTTCGAGAGCGAGAGCGAGGGGGATCTGGAGACGGAAGAGTCTGAAGAGGAATCGGAATTCGAAGACGAAGAGATCGAAGATCGCGAGTAGGCGCGCCGCGGCGCGCCTCGCCCTGTTGCCATGCCGCATCTCTCCCCGGCTGCCCGGTTAACGGAAGCACGGCGCCCCGCCCGGGGAGTCGCCCGCCGCTGGTGGCTGGGTGTGCTGCTGCTCGGGCTCACGGCCTGCGATTTCCCCGGCACGGCGCCCACCCCGGTGCCCGTGCTGCCGAGCGCGACCCTGACCGCCGCGCCAGCCCTGCGTGATACCCCGACCCCGCCGCCGCCGGTCGCGACGGCCACCCCGGTCGCCGCGGCGGCGCCGCCGGTCGCAACAGCCACCCCGGTCGCCGCGGCGCCGCCGCTGCCGGTCGCGACGGCCACCCCGGTCGCATCGTCGACGCCGCTGCCGGTCGCCGCGACCCGGCCCGCCACCCCGCCGCCGAAGGTGGTAGACTCGCCCACGCCGATCGCCGCCGTGCCGGTGGGCCGCCCGCCGACGCCGATCCCGGCCCGGGCGCCCCCGGCCGGACCCACGCCGGGGCCCCGGCGCGGGGGCTATCGCTATATCTTTCCAGTCCAGCCGGCCGACGGGACCAATTATGGGCCGTACCACCATGACTACCCGGCGGTCGACATCTTTACCCCGATCGGCAGCCGCTTCGTCGCGCCGACCGATGGCGCCGTTGATTGGGTCAGCCGGGTCGATACCTGGGACCCGCGCACCGACGATCCGGCGGTGCGGGGGGGGCTATCCGTGGCGATCATCGGGGCTGACGGCGTGCGCTACTATGGATCGCACCTCTCGGCGGTCGCGCCGGGCATAGCGCCGGGAGTGCGTGTCGCGGCGGGGCAGCTGTTGGGCTACACCGGCCACAGCGGCGATGCCCGTTTCGTGGCGCCGCACCTCCATTTCGGCATCAGCCACCCCACCACGCCCAGCGATTGGCACACGCGGCGGGGGGAAGTCTCGCCCTACCCCTACCTGCGCGCCTGGGCGGCCGGCCGCCCGGTAACGCCGCAGCTGGGGCCCTGACCCGAAGGAAGAAAGGCAGATGGCGATGAGAAAATATAGGCCTCTCCTACTGGTAGTTGCCGTACTGCTCTTTCCAACCGCACCGCACCCAACAGTTGCACAAGCGACTTGCCATCAAGAATTCGATCCGGTGCGCGAGACACGGTACACAATTGACGGAGACTTCTGTACGTTCTGGCAGAATAATGGTGGCCTCAGCGTGTTCGGTTATCCGCTCAACTCTCCACAGAACAAATACTATGAAACGCTCCACCAAACCTACACCGTCCAATACTTCGAACGCGCTCGTTTTGAATTGCACCCGGAGAACATGCCTCCGTATAACATCCTGCTGGGTTCTCTCGGCCGGCAACTGCACCCCGGGGCGGGGGACGCTCCAGAAGTAGGCGCGCAAGCGGGGTGTCGCTGGTTCGCGCCGACGGCTTTCAATGTTTGTAATCAAGATCGCGATCAAGGGATCCAAGCATACTGGGAGAGCCACGGGTTGCTGGATCCTGGGCTAAACCCGTATCAGCGCAGTGTAGCGTTGTGGGGCTACCCCATTAGCCGGGCCCAAATGGAACGTGCCGGGGATGGGCATGAGTACCTCACGCAATGGTTTGAGCGGGCCCGTTTGGAATGGCACCCCGAGAACCTGCCTCCGTATCGGGTGGAAGGTGGCCTCTTGGGGGTTGATGTTTACAGACAAGAGAACGGTGTTGTCAAGCTCGCGGTCGACCTGCCGGTGGGCGGCGCCGAGGGCGCCAACGGGATTCCCACCCGCGAGGGTATCCAATTGGCCATCGACCAGGCCAACGCCACCGGCGGCGTCACCCTCGACGGCACGCAGTGCCAGATCCAGATGTTCTTCCTGGACGATGTGCCCCCGGGCGCGCTGACCCACGACCCGGACAAGGGCGCCAAGAACGCCGACACCTTCATCGCCGACCCCGACGTCATGGCTATGGTCGGCCCCTTCAACTCCAGCGTGGCCCGCGCCATGATGCCCAAGCTCAACATGGCGGATCTGGCCAATATTAGCCCAGCCAACACGGCCACCGCCCTGACCCTGCCAGCGTTCAACCCGCACCTGACGGACCTGCGCCCGACCGGCAAAATCACCTACTTCCGCGTCAGCACGACCGACAACATCCAGGGCCCGGTCGGCGCCGACTACGCCTATGATCAACTCGGCAAGCGTAAGGCCTACATCCTGGACGACACCGAGATCGATGGCCAGAGCCTGGCCGACGCGTTCGCGAAAGAGTTCCAGGCCCGGGGCGGCACGGTGCTCGGCCATGATGGGGTGCCGCCGGGCACCACCGACTTCAGCGCGATCATGAGCCACATCGCCGCGACCGGCCCCGACATCCTCTACTATGGCGGCAGCGCGTCGAACAACATCCCGTTGGCGCGCAAGGCCATGACGCCGGCCGGGCTCAACATTCCGCTGATGGGTGGTGATGACATCGTCGAGAGCGGCCCCACCACGGCCGCCGGCGCCGACGCCGAGGGCGACTACGGCACGGTCGCGTCCGTGAACGTGAACCTGCTGCCCGACGCCAAGAGCTTTATCGACGCCTACAAGGTGGCCTATGCCAGCGCCCAGTGGCAGGGCGTGCCGCAGGCCTACAGCGCGAACGCCTACGACGCGACCAATATCATCATCGCCGCCATGAAAACCGCCGGCAAGAAGGACCGTGAGGCGGTTCGCGCGGCCATTGCCGGCACCAAGGACTTCAAGGGGGCCACTGGCACGACTAGTTTCGACCAGAACGGTGACACCACCAACCGCTGGATCTCGATCTATCAGGTCCAGAACGGCGTCTGGACTTTTATTGACCAGCAGCAGTTCGGAACAAAATAAGCGCACAGGCTAGCCCCGGCTGAGCCCGTTACTCTCGCCGGCGTAAGGGGTCTGCCGGGCCGGCGTGGGATGCTACCATTAGTAATAAGACCAGGAGATACAACACGATGGCTTTGTGCGAAGTCGAGATCACCGAAGATTCGTTGATCATCTACATACACGGCGTGGACAAGAGGCTGGGCAGCAACGAATGGACCTTCTGGGATGTGCATACGCTCGACAAGGCCGTGACGATCCACACGACCCACGAGAACTACGACCGCATCATAATCCAGACCGAGGACCCGGAGAGCACCATGGCGCGGATTCAGGTAGCCATCGCGGGGCGCACACCGGCCTGAGCGCCTGTTTGAAAAAGGGGTAGGAGACCCCTGACTGCTCAGCCCCAGACGCCAGAACTGGGCGACAGCGGCTGACCAGCGGCGGCACGGCCGGCGAGGTATCCGAAGGTGATGGCATTCGCCAGGGTGCTGCCGGCCCCGGGATAGCCGGCCCCGAAGGGCGTGGCCATTGCGTTGCCGGCCGCGTAGAGACCCGCGATCGATCCGCCGTCCACGTGTTGCACGCGGGCCCCCGCGTCGACGCGGGGGCCCCCTTTGGTGCCGAGCGCGCCGACATTCACGTTGAGGGCATAGAATGGGGCCTGCGCGATCGTGCCGAGGCTGGGATGTGGGGTGTGTGCCGGATCGCCATGGAACCGGTCGAACGCGCTCACGCCGCGCCCGAAGTCGGCATCGTGGCCCGCGGCGGCACCAGCATTGAAGCGTTGCACGCTTTCCCGCAAGCCCGCGGCCTGGATGCCGACGGCCTCGGCCAGTGTTTCGAGCCGCTCCGCGCGGGGCATCCATTCCGGCAACGGCGTCCCCGGGATATGGTCGATGAGCAGGTAGCGGTCCACGAACGCCTGATCGATGATCAGCCAACAGGGCAGGTTGGGCCGCTCATAGCTGCCAGGATCGAAGTGGAAGAAGGCCTTGCACAGGTCATTGTAGTTTGTCGCTTCGTTGACGAAGCGCTGCCCGGCGCGATTGACGAGGATCGCGTGCGGCAACGCGCGCATGCCGAAGTCGGGACGATAGAGCGGCTGGCCCTCGTAGCGTTCGCCCGGCACGGCGAACGCCGGGCACCACCAGGCTTCGGTCATATTGGCCAGGTCGGCACCCACACTCATCGCCAGGCGCAAGGCATCGCCTCGTTGGGTGGGGGGACTGAGCGGGCGAGCCAGAGGTCCGCCGAGAAAACGCGCGGTGGAGTCGCTATCCCATTCGAAGCCCCCACTCGCCAGCACCACCCCACGCTGCGCCCGAAAGACGATCGACGCCCCCGCCTGCGTGGCCTCCAGGCCCACCACGCGGCCCCCGTCCACCAGCAGCCGCTGCGCCGTGGTCGCGACGTGCGGGACGATTCCGTGCCCGAGTACTGCTTCGAGCAGGCCCCCCGCGAGAGCCGCCCCGCGCCCGACGAGTCCCTGTTCGGCGCGGGCCCGGATCTGCGCGAAAGGCAGGGCCGCCGGCTGGGCGAAGACGTGCCAGGCGACGGACTCGGCCACAGTCATCGGGCCGCGGCCGAACACCGGGCTCTGGCGGATCCGGTCGCGCCACGGGCCAAGCTGATTGAGGTCGTAGAGCTGGGGATCGAGCGTGCGGCCCTGCGCACAGGCCCCCGCGAACTCGGGATGGTAATCGGGGTAGCCGGCGACGGCGCGGAAGCGCACTGGCGAAGCGTCCTCGATGAAGCGCACGGCCGCCGGGGCGGCGTCGAGGAAGGCCGTGAGCAGCTGCTCGTCCCCGCGGCCGTCGGCGAGGCGTGTGAGGTAAGTCAGCGCCGCGTCCCGCGCGTCCGCGACGCCAAGGGCGGCCATGTGGTGGTTGCCGGGCACCCACACCGCGCCCCCCGAGATCGCGGTCGTGCCGCCCACGACCGCCGCTTTCTCCAGGATGACAACGCGCGCGCCAGCCTGCGCCGCGGCCAGGGCGGCGACCAGGCCGGCCGCCCCGCTACCGGCGACCACGACATCGGTGTCCACGTCCGTAGGGGCCGGAGATGCCGGAGGAGGCGTTGCGGCGGGGATCAACATAGGGCCCTCCTCGTAGCTATAGGACGCATTCCAACGTCAGGGATTTTTCACCACCAGGACCGGCACCTCCAACGTCGTCCAGAGCACATCGGCGGCGGCGGCGGCGAGCGCGACGCCGCGGGAGCCGCCGTCGACGACGGCCTGGACGGTCTCCGGCAGCAGCAGGCTGTCGGTCGGGATGGGCTGGCTGGCGCCCAGCAGCTTGAAGGTGTAGAGGCTGGCCGTCTGGTCCGCGCGGACGGACAGGCGGAAGGGATTCGGGCCGTTCAGCCCCACGGGGCGGTCCTCCCCTTGCGGCACGACGTTATCGGCGTTGGCCGGGGGCCAGAACTGATCGATGTTACCATCATCCGAGCAGAGCAACAGCACCAGGCTCAGCCCCGCCGGCTTCAGCGGGTCCGTGTTCACGCTCACCTTGAGCAGCAGCACCTCGCTCTCGCCGACGACCACGCGGCCTGCCGCGTTCGGCGCGCGCACCGGGGCAGTCGGGCTGGTCCAGGTGCTACGCAGCGTGGCGCTGTCCGGCGCGGCCCGCACTTCCAGGCGCAAGGCGCCCTGCAACGCCGGGTCGTCGTTATGGCGGTTCAGGATCGCCCGGTAGCGCGCCCAATGGACCAGGCCCAGGCCGATCTGTTGCCCGACACTGGCCGGGTCCCCGCCGCCGGCGGTGGCGATGACGTCGTCGGCGCTCACGGGCGCCGTGGTGCCGCTATATTTGACCAGCGCCCAGCCGTCCTGCCCGTTCACCGGCCAGGGGCGCACTTCTACGGCCGGGGCCGGGCCCGCCGGGTTCAGCTGCAAAAAGGCGTCGGCGCCGGCGGCCGCGCGGATGCCGGCGGCCAGGGCCTCGGGCACATTGGTCAGCAAGACCGGCAGGGGCGGCACATTGGTGCCCGGCTTCGTCAGCAGGGCCCGCGCGCCGTTGGCCACGGGCGCGCCCGGCGGGTCGGTCACGTGCGCCTGGCTGGTGACGGCGGTCGCGCTGTCGATCACGGCTTTGACCGCCGGCACGCCGGCCGCGGCGGCCTGGGCGAAATCGGCCGTGGCGGGCGGGTAGATCGCGATCTCGGCGCCCGGGCTCAGGCCATGCAGATCGCCGCCGTTGAGCGTGAGCGCCGGGCTGCCGGGGCTGGTTATCACGGTGAAGCCGGGCGCATAGGGCTGCCAGGCGCCGCCAAAAACCGGGCGCTCGCCGCGGCCCTCCAGGGTGGGCGTCTGGCTGGAGAAGGCCATCAGGACATTCTGGCGGATGCGCGGATAAATATCCTGCCAGCGCGTCTGGGCCACCTGCTCGGCGGGCGTATTGCGCAGGGTGTCGATCAAGAAGTAGGTCAGCGCGCCGTGGCGCTCGGCGGTGCCGGGCGGCGTGTACTCGTGCGACAGCTCCGTATCCCGGCAGCCGGACAGGACGATCAGCTCCTGGCCCTGTTGCAGGTCGGGGAGCCAGCCGCTGCCATCGGTCTCGACCTCCTTACTGCCGGTGGGCGCACCGGCCAGCGCGCCGGCCGCCGGGGCCGCGGTGGCCGGGGGCGGCTGGGGATGCTCGGCCTGGAAGGCGGGCCAATTGATCTGCGTCGCGTCCAGCTGGATCTCGCGTACGGCCGGGGGATCCGCCGTGGTCGCGAGATCCCGCTCCGCGCCGCCCGAATGGCAGGAGTCGAGGACCAGGGTGACCTGGGCGCCTTTGGCGACCACGGCGTCGATCGCCTGGTTGAGCTCAACGTTGAGCACGAAGTTCGTGCCGTCGAGCCGGGCATCCACCGGGACAATCGCGCCGATATGCTGGTTGGCGTCCTGCGGGTTGGGGATGCGTGTGCCATGCCCGGCATAATAGATGACGACCTCGTCGTTGGCCCCGGTCTGCGCGGCGAGTTGGGCCAGGGACTGCTGCATCTGGGCTTTGGTCGGCAGTAGGACGGGGCCGAGGGTGCCGGGCAGGGTGACACTGGCATCCGGGGCCAGCAGGAGTTGGATCGCGTTCGGCGGGATCTGGGCTTTATCCAGCAGGAAATCATGCACCGACAGGATGTCGTTGACGCAACCTTGCAGCGGATTGACAGCCTGGTAGGCGTCGATCCCGATCAAGAGCGCGCGCTTCGCGGCTGTCCCGCTGGGGCCGCTGTCGGGTAGAGCATCTTTGTTCATCGCCAACTCCTTTTGCTGCCTGCAAATTACTGCCTGGCATGGTAATGCGCGTTGACGCGCGTTGCCTTACAGCCGTGTGGGGGAGGACCGCCCTGATCATAGCATAGGCGCCGGCTTTGCGCAATCACCGCGCGGCCGGCGTCCAAGCGGCCCGCGACAGGACGATCGCCCCAGGGGACAAGGGCGCCCGGGAGGGGTCGGCGATCACGAAGCGGTACCAGCCCCGCGCGAGGGCCAGGGGCGGAGTGGTGATCTGCTGCGCGGGGGCGCCGCCCAGGAGCGTCGTGGTCAGCAGGGGCCGCGTCTCCAGCGCGAGCACGACGGGATGGGGCCCCGGGCTGATCGCGTCCAGCGTCAGCGTGAGGGTGCCGGTGGCCCCGGGACTCCAGGCCAGCAGGTAGCCGGGCCCCGGCCCCAGCGGGCGTTGCACCCCCGTCGCCGTCCGCGCCGGCAGGCCCCAGCTGTTGCCGAGGTACAGATACGTCCGATCGAGCGCGACGGGCGGCACGCGGTAGACGGTCACCTCGGGATCATCGATCGCCGGGCCGGCCAGCGGCCAACTCCAGGGCGAGTCGCCCACGCGGTAATCTTTCTGGGCGTGGTAGAGGGCCAGGTAGCGAAAGTCGTAGAGCTGCAAGAGGGCCCGGGTGGCGGCGTCCTCGTCCTGGGCCAGCACATCGGTGGCCGTGAACGGCTGGGTGAAGCGAGCCAGGGGGCTGTCCGGCTGCCGGTAGGGGTCCGGGATCGGCCGGGGCAGGTAGCCGCCGGCGATGCCCTTGCCGTGCGCGATCTGGTTGAACATGCGGTGATGGTCGTTGCTGGCGTGGAGGGTGATCGGCAATTCCAGGATGCCATAGGACGCCGGGTCCTGGCCGATCGTGCGAAACACCGGCGCCCAGTGGAGGGTATAGAGCGGCAGCGGCAGGGTGAGATACTCGCCCAGGGCCAGAACCGCCGCCCCCGTGGCCAGGGCCAGCGGCAGCTGCCGCCGCCAGCGCGGCAGCCGGGCCGCCAACGGGGCGGCGAGCTGATCGAGCCCCAGGCCCGCCAGCAGCGCCACACAAAGCAAGAGCATCACGCTGGCATGGGCGGGCGCGCGCAGCAGGGTCATGCCGGGCAGGCCCAGCAGGAAGGCATACGGTAACGGGGCCGGCTCGCCGTTGGGCAGCCGGATCACGGTGCCGAAGCCATGCAGGTCCGGCCCCATCGCCAGGTTCAGGAAGACCGCGAAGAGCACGACCAGCGGCAGCGCCTGCCGCCAGCGTCGCAGGCTGCCCCAGAGCGCCAACCCGGTCGCCGTATAGCCGAGGAAGCCGGTGCCGTGCCAGATCGCCGGCTGCGTGACCGAGTCCCGCGTGTTCAGGAACAGCAAATACCACTGCATGCTGGCGCCGCGAATGGACGCGATATTGACAAAGACCCCCGACTCACCGCGGGCCGCCAGCACCTGCCCCAGCACCGGCACCAGGATCGGGCTGTAGCCCAGCCCGTATAAGCCGGCGATCGCCAGGCCGCGCCCCAGGACCGGCTGCCAGGCGCCCGGCCCGCCGTGGCGCTGCCGCCAGGCGAGGCCGGCGGCCAGCGTGGCCAGGGCGACTAGGCCATAGAGGCCATAGTACCAACTCGACAAGTTGGCCCAGATGATGCAGAGCGCGGCGAGCACGATCGGCGCCCGGCCCCCCGTGCGCAGCGCGCGCCAGCTCCAGAGCACGGCAAAGGGCAGGGCCTCGACCACCACGAGCGAGGTTTCCCAGAGCAGCTGCATCAGGTGGTAGGGCCCGGCCACAAAGAGGAGTCCGGCGAGCGCCGCGGCCGGGCGACTCAGGCCCCGGTCGCGGGCCAGCAGGAAAGTACCGTAGCCGGCGAGGGCGAAGCTGGCGAAGATGCCCAGGTTGTAGGCGGCCGCCAGCCCCAGCAGCGCCTGCACCGGCAGGGCGATCACGGCCCGCAACAGCTGCATATCGTACAGCAGCAAGCTCAGGCCCGACCGGTAGTAGGGCCAGTAGAGCAAATCGCTGCTCAGGGGGGTTGTATGGCCGTGGAGCAGGGCCGCGCCGACCCACCATTGCGCCCACAGCCCCTGGTCCTGGTCGGCCATGCCGCCCCGGGTGATCGGGCTGTCGAAGCCCGGCACCGCCACGAGGGCATGCGCGGCCAGCGGCCAGGTGGCCAGCACGCCGAGCAGCAGGTAGCCCAGCAGGGCGGCGGCATGCCAGGGCCAGGGATCGCGGGGGCGGGGCAACACGGCTAGTCTACGCGACGCCGCGGCGGGGTGGCCCGGCCGCAGGATTTTGTAGAGTCGACCCGGCTACTCGTGTCTGGATGCGCCATGGCGTTATGCCTCGTTAGATGACGAAGGTGAGGCTAAGGGCCGTTCACCCACTGGCGGGTCGTCAGGTCGAAGACAAAAGTGTCATGATACTGGGGATCGAGCGGCTTCAGGTTGACATGCGTGCCCGCTACCTGGTGAATCCGCACTTCGCCCACTTTCTGCGGCGTTTTGTAAATTTGGGTCTTAGTAGGCCAGTAAATGAAATCGAGATTATCAAATATTAGGAGTAGGCCTTGGTCGTAATCCTTAAATCTTCCCTCGCGTCCAGCACCGATTGCGACAAGGCCCCCGTTTATGATGCCCAGCCAGCAGCTTTTGTACCAGGGCTCCATTTGAGAGCCAACTAGAGGGCAGCCTGACATCCCCATCACCATAGTCGGGGTAGGCTCTGGCGGACGAGGAGCAGGAGTTGGCCTGGGGTGGAGGGCTTCAGCCGTGGCCGTCTGGACGACCACCGTTTGCCAAGCCAGGCGATGCTGTTCCACCACTGTGGCGAACGCTAATTGGGTCGCCACTCCCGGCGGGTTCTCTCCCGGTGGGAGCGTCGGCCCGGGCGTCGCGGTCGCCACCGGTGGTCCAACCCCGCCGGCTCCACAAGCTATGAGAACAATGCAGGCCAGTAGGCCGGTGGCGACCGCGAACAGCACTTGCCCGCCGCGCGGGGGTCTTTGATGGCAGTTCATGGCTGGCGCATTATAGCTTAATCCAGCGGCGCGTGACAAGAGTGCAGACGAAGGTGAGCCTACAGGCCGTTCACCCACTGGTGGGTCGTCAGGTCGAAGACAAAAGTGTCATGATACTGGGGATCGAGCGGTTTCAGGTTGACGCGCAGCATTGTCAAGGACTTACACCAGACGGGCATGGCTGACTCCTGGTCACCCCTGGCTGGTTGCACGGGGAAGCGCGACAGTGAGCAGCGAAGGTACGGTAGCACACGGCGGATCAAGGAAAAGGCAGCCGCCATTAAACTGAACGACGGTTGGTAGTAGGACTTTCAACAGCCATGCGGGGCGCAGGGGCGCCGGCGCCCCATTGACAAGCCGGGAGAAACCGAGTATTCTACTAGACAGAAAACCACCCTATCGCACATGCCTAGCTCAAGTGCCTATCTCATGCGAAGTCTCATGCGAAAGAGGAGCGCGTAGCCCATGCCCGAGATCAAAATTCGCGTCGCCGAGGACGCCCTGGAGCAGGTCGCCGCCGACGCTCTGATCCTCAACTGGTTCCTTGACGACAAAGCCAGCCTGCCGGTCGCCTGGAAGGGCCTGGATGCCAAGCTGGGCGGCGACCTCGCCGAGACGCTCAAAGGGGTCGAGCTGCGCGGCACCCTCTATGAGGTGGAGCCCGTGCATACGGCCGGCACCCTGAAGGTGCGCCGTATCTTCCTGATTGGCGCGGGCCGGCGGGAGACGTTCGGTGTGCTGCAGCTGCGCAATATCGCCGCGGCCGGCGCGCGGGCGGCGCGCAACCGCGGCGCCCAGCATGTGGCTTTTGCCCTGGACGCGCCCGGCCTCAGCGCTGGCCTGGTCGGGCAGGCCATTGCCGACGGCGCGATCACCGGCCCCCTGGAGCCGGATCTGTACCGCACCGACGAGCGCGAGGAGCGCCGGCTGACCGAGGTGACCATCCTGGCCGGCCCGCTCGACAAGAAAGCCCTGCACGCCGGGGCCGCGCGCGGCCAGCGGATCGGCGAGGGCGTCAATTTCAGTCGCGGCCTGGCCGAAGAGCCGGCCAATATCATGACCCCCCTCGTCGCCGCGGAGCGCGCCCAGGCGATGGCCAAGGAGGTCGGGCTCGACTGTGAGATCCTAGACGACAAGGCGCTGGCCAAGCTGGGCATGAATTCGATGCTCAGCGTGGCCCTGGGCAGCCAGTGGCCGGCCCGCGCCGTGGTGCTCACCTATCGGGGGGACCGCGGCAGCAAAGAGCTGCTGGCCCTGGTCGGCAAAGGCGTCACCTTCGATAGTGGCGGGATCTCGATCAAAGGGGCCGAGAACATGCACCAGATGAAATACGACATGGGGGGCGGGGCCGCGGTAGTCGGCGCGATGCGGGCGATCGCCCAGCTCAAGCCCCAAACCAATGTCATCGGCATTGCCGGCTTTGTCGAGAACATGCCGAGCGGGACCGCCAATAAGCCGGGCGACGTGGTGCGCGCCGCCAACGGCAAGACGATCGAGATCCTCAATACCGATGCCGAGGGCCGCCTGGTGCTCGCCGATTGTCTCGACCTGGCCCGCAAGCGCGGCGCAACACGCTTGGTCGACGTCGCCACGCTGACGGGCGCCGTGGTCGTGGCGCTGGGGCATGTGGCCTATGGCGTCATGGGCACGCCGCAAAGCTGGGTCGACACGGTGCTCCAGGCGGCCGGTGCCGGCGGTGAGCGCGCCTGGCAGCTGCCGCTCTTCCCGGAATATAAAGAGCTGATCAAAAGCGCCATCGCCGACGTCGCCAACACCGGCGGCCGATCGGCCGGCACGATCACGGCCGCCCTCTTCCTGCAGCATTTTGTCGGCGACACGCCCTGGGTCCACCTCGATATCGCCGGCACGGGCTGGAATGAGCGCGATGTGCCGTACCTGGCGAAAGGCGCGACCGGCGCCGCCGTGCGTACCTTCGTCGAGCTGGCGGGCCCCGCGGCTTAACAGCACTATCCCCGGGGGCGGCTTACGAGCCGCCCCCCGCCCCGTCGATCTCATAGATCGCCCCATCGGCGCCCTGTTGCGCCGGCCCCAGCGGCAAGTCTTGCCGTAGCTCCGCTTCGGACGGCAGATAGGCCCGATAGACGGTACGGAAATAGACCAGAAGGACCGGGCGGCGCCGGGCCTGGGCGCGGATCAGGGCCATCTGCGCCGGGTAGTAGTCATTGTTGCGCTGTGTATAGATGTTGGCCTTCGGCGGGATCAAGTTCGCGGCCCGGCCGGTCAGCAGATAAATCGCGTCCGGTCCATTACTGTAGACCAGCGTATCGGAGGGGACCGCCCGTAGCCGCCGGATGATCGCGGACTGCCGCCATTCCCGGCTGGTGTAATTGATCCCCGCCTGGTAGTTCTGGAGGACCTGGGGGAGACTGCTCGCGGCGTAGAGGCCGATGAATAGCGCGGCCAGCGCCAGGGCCGGCCCCCGCACGCGCCGGGCGCCGAACTGGGGGCCGAAGTGCCATTGGATCTGCACCAGGACGAGGATCAGCAGGGCGACGAAGATGGGGGAGAGGATGCGGCCGTCTAAAGGGGTGGCCGCGTCATAAAAGGAAATGGTCACCAGCAGAAACCCCAGATAGAGCCCAATAAACAGGCCCAGCAGGGCCGATAGGCGCAACACGGAGGCCGCCGCCGGTTGCGACTCTCCGGCGGCCGCGCTGCTCGCCGTACGGGTGGGGCCGCGCAAGCCCCACAGGCTACCCCCGACCAACCCCAGGACCAGCAGGATCGCCGTGCCGGCGACCGGCAGCGGATCGGGCACGGCCAACGGCAGGAGCCAGGTGCCGACTGTGGTCACGGCCTGGGCGAGCGCCGGGCCCGTGACCGGGTGCCACACGGATTCGCGGTTGGCGAAGGAGCCGGCCACGGTCATATTGCGGAGCAGCCAGGCGGCGAGCGGCAGTCCGGCGATGAGGGTGAAGAGGGCCGCGTCGATCATCCGCCCCCGCCGGGGCTTCCTGCTCAGGCCGCCGATCCCGGCGAGCCCTGTGACAATCAGTACGACTCCCACGTAGCGGGTCACGCTGGCCAGGGCGATGGCTGCGGCCGCGGCGATCAGCGCGCTCCGGCGATCAGTATCCAGATAATGGACAGTGCCGGCGATCCCGGCGAGGGCACAGAAGATAAACAGGGGCTCCGACCAGGCCATGACATGGATGGTCAGCATATCGGGGGCGACCAGCATCAGGAGCGCCCCGGCCCGGGCCGCGCCGGATGCGCCGCGGGCGGTGCGCTGGATCACGCCGCCGGTCAGGAGGATATTCGCCCCGAACAACAGGGCGTTGAGCCAGCGGGCGCTATTTAGGGCATCGCCGGCCAGCAGCCCGCCCAGGGCAAGCAGCACCGAGAACAGGGGGGGATATTGCGTGAGGGGCAGCGCAACGACCCCCGCCGGGTCCGCGGCCGGGCCGGCCGGCGTGGCACTGCCGGGGAACCGGCCGGTCGTATAATATTCCTGGCTTTGATGAATATCTGATTGGACGCGCAGGCCCTGGCCGGCGCGGAGATTTTGGGCGGCACTAACGTAGGTCGCCGAGTCGGGCGTGGTGCCCACCCCCCAGACGGTGCTGATCAGGGCCAGGAGCACTCCGGCGCTGGCTATGGCGGCCAGCGGCCAGGCTCCGGGCCGGCGGGCGGCCGCCCGCGGGCGCGGAGCAGTGGGCGGCGGTGGGAGCATAGGAGGAGCCTGCATGAGCGGCCATTATAACACAATGGGGGGGGCGACCGGCTCGGCCGGCTGTGCTATAATACGCCCAAGCGATACGGGTCGCCAGAGGGGAAGGGCTGTGTCCACGCATCAGCAACGGCTGGACCGGGCGCGGTGGGCGTTAGAAGGGATGTCGGTCGGCGACGCCTTTGGCGAGCGCCTGTTCCACCATCCGGAGGTGGTGGCGCGCCTCGCGGCCCTGGGCCCGGATCGCGATCTCCGGTTGCACCGGCTGGTGGGCTACAGCCTCCCCCCGCCCCCCTGGCCCTGGACCGACGATACCCTGATGACCCTGTCGGTCTTCTCCGTCCTGCGGCAATGTGGGGGCGTGGACCAGGACCGCCTGGCCCACAGCTTTGCCCGGCGCTATGATCCGACTCTGGGCTATGGGCCGGCCATGCACCGGCTGCTGGCGCGGCTTCAGGCGGGCGAGGACTGGCGGGGCGCGGCGCGCGAGTTGTTCGGCGGCTGGGGATCGTTCGGGAACGGGGCAGGCCTGCGGGTCGCGCCGATCGGGGCCTATTTTGCCGACGACCTGGCCGCGCTCGTGCATCACGCCCACGGCGCGGCCATGATCACCCATACCCACCCCGAAGCGGGGGCGGGCGCCATTGCCGCCGCCCTGGCGGTCGCCTGGGCCTGGCGCCTCCGCCCGCCCGGCCCGGCCCCCAGCCGGGCCGCCTTTCTCGATCGCATCCTGCCCCTGGTCCCGGCCAGCGAGGTGCGCGATCGCCTGGAGCAGGCGCGCGATTTGCCGCCCGGCACCAGCGTCCTGGCGGCGGCGGCGGCCCTGGGCAATGGCAGCCGGATGACTGTGCAGGATACCGTGCCGTTCAGCCTCTGGTGCGCCGCCGAGCACCTCGCCGACTATGAAGCGA
>DATGEF010000424.1:0-4027 GCA_035310405.1 Chloroflexia bacterium
AACGCAGGGCGGGGGCGGCAGGCTTTCCCTGATCCGGCCTACGGCCCCGCCAGCAGGCCCGCTTGCTGGATCTGGTCGTAGACATAGTCGCCAATGACTTTATAGCCCTTGGTGCTCGGGTGCCAGTTGTCGCCCGACAGCACCGTCGAGTCGCTCGTCACCAGGCCCGATTGGGGGAACAGGTCCACCAGCAGCACCCGGTTCCCATACGTGGCGGCCGTGGCGCCGATGGCGACGTCCCAGCTCAACACCTGGGAGCGGATCGCATCTTTGCCGCCGGGCACCAGGCTGGGCGAGAGGACCAGCGAGAGGTCCGGCAGGTTGAGCAGCACAATTTGCGCAGTGGTCTGGGTGGTCAGACGCTGCAACAGGGTATCGAGCTGCTGCTGATAGGTGGGCAGCGGGACCTGTTTTGTGAGATCGTTCGCCGCCAGCCAGACCGTCACCAGCGTCGGCTTGGAGGCGATCGTCTGCGGGAGCTCCTGCTCCAGGGCTTGCCCGAGGACGATGCCGCCGATGCCGAAGCGGTGGAACTGGGTATCCGCCGGCAGGCGGGAGGCCAGCACGACCGGCCAGGCGTCCCGGTCGGGATTCGCCGCGCCGACGCCGACAGTATCCGAGGCGCCCATAGCACTGTAGATGATCGGGCGGGGCAGCGGCGTTAAGTAGGGCGTCGCGCCCGGTCCCGGGGGTGCCGCCCCGGCCGGCGTGTCGGTCGGCGCCGCGCCCGGCCCCGGGGGCACCGCCGTGTCGCTGGCTACCGCCGTGTCGAGGGGCGGGACCGTGTCGACGGCGACCGGGGGGGCAGTCCAGGTGGGCAGCGGGGTATAGGTCGGCGTCGCAGTCGGCGTCGGCGTGGGCACCGGGGGCGGTGGGCGGCTGACCACGCTGAAGATGCCCAGGAGTCCGACCAGGACCAGCAAGCCCAGCCCGCCGAGGAGCAGGCTACGCGCCGTACGATCATAGCGTAGGCTATCGAACATCGAAGCTCCAGTCGCCGCTTAGGGCAGGTAAAGCTTGGGCCGCCCTTTATCGTTCCGCCCTTTCCGGGCGGGCGTCGGGGCCCCGGGCGGGGGCGCGGCCGGCAGGACGCCGCCGGCCGGGACCGGCCCCGGACCGGGCGCCGCCGTCGGGGAGAGCGCCGGATCGGGCAATCCATACATCTGGCGCAAGGCGGTCAGGCGGGAAGCGGTCCAGGTATCGAGTTGTTGCGGCGAGAGCGCGCCCTGTGCGCCGTCGACCACCTGGCCGCGATAGAACAAGATGAGGGTGGGGAGGGCCGTGATGCGCAGGCTGCGGGCCAGCACCGGCTCGTTATCGGTATTCAGCTTGACACACTTGACCTGGCCCGCATTCTGGCGCGCGTAGGCGGCAAACGTCGGCGCAAACTGCTTACACGGGCCGCACCAGACGGCCCAGCAGTCCATCAGCACCGGGAGCTCCGCCTCGACCACTTCCGCCTGGAAATTGGCCCCCGTGATCTCGACGGGGGTCACCGCGGCCTGACGGGCCGCATCTGCGCGGGCCGCGGCTTCCCGGGCCTGCGCTTCCTCGGCCAGCTTGGCGGCGCGCTGCTCCGCGGCCTCCGCTGCCGTGAGCGTGCCGGCCATCTGCTGCTTCAACAAATCCAGCTCGAACAGGGTATCCGCCCAGCGCACGGCGTCGGCATCGCAGAAGTTCAGGCAGGGCGCCGGGCAGTCGCCACAGATCGTCGCGTCGACCTCCCAGGTCTGCGCGGCCAGGTTATGGCTATACGCCCCATAGGGGCAGCCCGTCGCGGCATAACAATGGTCGCGATTCAGGCAGGTTTTCGGGTTGACCAGGACAGGCATAAGTCAGCTCTCTCCACAGGATCTCCTTAGGATCTCCTTGGTTGCTATGTCCAGTAAATCAGCTTTATTATACGCAAGCCGCTGCTTGGGTGCAAACAACCGGACACGTCGTGCTATAATCAAGGGCCGGTTGGGAATCAGGGGCCGGTTGGAAAAGGAGCAAAACCGATGAGCAGTCCAGCCAGCGCGCTCGGTAGCATTATTCTCGCCGGCGGGCAAAGCCGGCGCATGGGCCAGAACAAGGCCCTGTTGCGACTCGACCCCGCCGGGCCGACCTTGATCGAGCGCGTGATCGCCGCCGTGCAACCGTGGGGTCCCGTGCTGGTGGTCACCAACACGCCGGAGACGTACGCTTTCCTCGGGCTGCCGATGGTCCCCGATGCCCCCAGCGGCGCGCCGGGCCAGGGCCCGCTGGCCGGACTCTGGAGCGGGTTAGAGGCGGCCACCCCGCCCTACAACTTTGTCCTGGCCTGTGACCTGCCGCACATAAAGCCGGCCCTGCTCGCCGCGATGGCCGCCCTACCCCGGGACTACGATGTGCTGGTGCCCCGCTGGACGGCGCCCGACGGCGGCGAGCAGCTGGAAACACTCCACGCCATCTACAGCAAAGCCTGCCGGCCGGCGATCCGCACCTGCCTGGAGCGCGGGCAACGGCGGATGATCAGCTTCTACCCGGCGGTCCGCGTCCGCTATCTCGACGAGCCCGCGCTCCGGGCCAGCGATCCCACGCTCGCCAGCTTCCGCAACCTCAACACCCCAGCCGAGGTGGACGCCATGATCCACGAAGGACACGAAGGACACGAAGAGGGTAACGCCTGATCTTCGTGTCCTTCGTGTCCTTCGTGGATGATCCGCGCTCCGTAGATCAGGTCAGAGGATCGGGTCAGAGGATAAAGCGGCTCAGGTCTTCGTCCTCGATGAAGCCTTCCATACGCTGCGTCACGAACGCGTCGTCGATCGTGATCTGCTCGCCCTGGCGGGTATCGGCCTCGAAGGAAAGCTCCTCCAGCACCTGCTCCATAATCGTATGCAGCCGCCGCGCGCCGATATCTTCGGTGCGATCGTTCAGGATCATCGCCATCTCGGCGATCACCTTGAGCGCCTCGGGGGCGAAAGTGATCGTGACCCCCTCGGTTGCCAGCAGGGCCTGGTATTGCTTGGTCAGGGCGTTCTCGGGCTGCGTCAGGATCGCTTCCAGGTCGTCCTGGCCCAGGCTGGCCAACTCGACTCGTAACGGGAAGCGGCCCTGCAGCTCCGGGATCAGGTCCGACGGCCGCGATTGATGAAAGGCGCCGGCCGCGATGAACAGAATGTGGTCTGTCTTGACCAGCCCGTAGCGGGTCTGCACCGTGGAGCCCTCGACGATCGGCAGCAGGTCGCGCTGGACTCCTTCGCCGGAGACGTCCGCGCCCATTTCGACGGCGGGGCCGGTGATCTTATCGATCTCGTCGAGGAAGACCACGCCACTCTCCTGCACCCGCTGGAGCGCGCTTTCGATCACGCTGTCGAAATCGACCAGCTTATGCGCTTCCTCCTCGGTCAGGATGCGCCGCGCCTCTTTGACCGGGACGCGCCGCGACCGGCGGCGGCCCTGGGGGAAATTATCGAGAAAGTCCTGGAAGCTCGCCGTCATCTCGTCCGGGCTCATACCCGGCACAAACTCCAGCACGCTGCTGAAGGATGGCCCGTCGCCGTCGATCTCGATCTCGACCTGTTCTTCTTCCAGCTGCTGCGTGGCGAGCAGGCGGGCCACATGCCGGTGCTGGCGCTGGCGCAGCTTCTCCTGGGTAGCGCTCCGGGTGCTGGAGAGGTCCGGCGCGGCGGCGGCCATGACGGCGCTCGCGCTCGGCGCCTCCTCGACCACGGTCACGTCGCCGCCCCCCTGGCGGGTGGCCTCCGCCTGGATCGGCGCACTCGGCCGGGCGCGCGTCTGATCGCGGGCCGCCCGCGCCCGCAGCCGCTGCTCCACCAGCAGATTCAGCAGGCGCTCCGTCGCCTGGTGCTCGGCCCGCACCTGCACTTCGCCCATCTTCTCGTCATGCACGAGGCTCACGGCGGCCTCCATCAGGTCGCGGATAATCGACTCGACATCCCGCCCGACATAGCCCACCTCGGTAAACTTGGTCGCCTCGACCTTGATAAACGGGGCGTCCAGGAGCCGCGCCACGCGGCGGGCGATCTCCGTCTTGCCCACG
>DATGEF010000425.1:0-9470 GCA_035310405.1 Chloroflexia bacterium
CTGCTGGTCGTGGCTTCCACGCCGGCCTGCCCGGCTTCCACGCTCTGTAAGACCGCGTCGGCGGCCCCACGCACGTCATGTGCCGAGCCGGCGATCTGCCGCGCGGTCGCCGCCAGCTCGGCCAGCGTCCCGGTGATTTCGTGCCCGGCGGCGGCCTGGGCCTGGGCCGCGGTGTGCTGCTGCTGCACCGTCTGGGCCAGGGCGGCTGTCTGGTGCCGCAGGGTCGTCGCGAGCTGCTGGCCCAGCTGCCGGCGCTGCGCGGCGTGGCGCGTGTCGGCGCGGCTGGTGGCCTGCGCGCCCGTGGCCGCCAGGGCGGTGGCCACGGTGCGCTCGAACATGAACGACAGGAACGCCACCAGCAGCAGGAAGACCAGATCCCGGCTGATATAGGCCGTGATGTCGAGCAGGCTGTCGGGGACGACGGCCCCGTGGTCCAGCTTATAGTACTGGTACGGCGGATAGACATAGGCCAGCGCCACCAGCGGGCCGGTAGCGGCCCCCGCGAACAGAAACGGGGCCCAGCGGTCGGCGGTGAGCCCCGCCGTCACAATGGGGATAGTATAGAGGTAGGGCACGAAGCCGACCGCGGAGACCTGGTCGGGCTGGGTCAGCAGGCCGATGCTGACCAGGAGCCAGACCATGGCCAGGAACAGATACGCGGCGGGCCGGGGGGCGCCCTGCCGGCTGCGCTGGAGCGCGCCCCCCGACAGCGCGATCAGCGCCAGCACCAGACCGATGTTGCGCACCTTGACCGCCGGGTCCATATTGGTGCCGAAGACGATCGTGGGGATCAGGAGCGCCATCAGCGCCAGCACCCCGACGATGACGACGTTGAGCAGACGCGCCCGGCGCACGATATTCGGATCGTCGGCGGCCACCTGGGTCAGCCAATGATACGCGGACTGTAGCGGGTTCTGGCGCATGGCCCTGTCTCCTGGGTGAGCCCCCACGGGGGCCCCGGGCCCGCCCGCCTGGCCATCCCCGCCCCACCCATACGGCGAACACGATGAGAATACCCTGTATTGTAGCACATCCCGATGCCTTGCGCATGGGCCCCCGGGCGGGGGAACGGGTACTACGCACCGCTACGCGCATCTGCGGATCGCCGGTGGCGCCCCGCCCGGGCGGCACGGCGATCCCAGATTCCCAACCCGGCCAGGCTCAGTAAGGCGGCGAGGCTGACCACCGCGCCCACATACACCGGCACGGGCTGGTAGTCAAAGGCGACCGTGTGCGCGCCCGGGGCCAGGGCCAGGGCGCGGAAAACGCCGTTGGCCCGCAGGATGGCGGTCGGCACCCCGTCGACCCGCGCCTGCCAGTAGGGGTCCCAGGAGTCGGCCAGCACCAGGTAGCCGGGCTGGGCGAACGTGGCCAGGAGCGTGACGTGCGCGGCCGCATCCGCCGTAAAGCGCACCGTCGGGGGCGGGGCGGCCGGCGGTGGCCGCGGCGGGCCGGCCGCGCGGCCGTCCAGCAGCACGGTGCGGTGCGGATCGAACGTGCCGCTGTCCAGGCGCGCCAGGATGGCGTCCGCCGTCGGGAGGAACTCCGCCGCGTAGACGCCGTAGGCCCGGGGCAAGGCCTCGGGGTTCTCATACACCTTGACCCCCCCGAACTGGGCCCGTTGCGGGAACGCGCCGGGCCGGGGAACCGCGGTGAGCGGGCCGGTGGCCAGGAGATAGCGCACGGCCGCCAGGTCGAGCCGGTGCAGGCCGCCGGTGCTGAACCGCCCCGGCATGTCGCCCGTCGCGCCGACGAGCGGCACCGGCATCGGGACAAAGGTCCGCGCAAATGCCTGGCTGAGCAGATCCTCATACCCCCGGATGTCCCGCAGGCCATAGACCAGCGGCAGGTTCGGGTGGAGAATATACTTGGGGCTCAGCATCCGGTCGCTGCCCAGGTGCGCGGCCAGCCAGTCGGTGAGGGCCGTCGGCGGGATATTCTGCGCCACCGGGATGACCGGGTTAAACGGGCTGCCGAAGGTGATCAGATCCCCCGCGAGCAGGGCCAGCAGCACAACCGCGGCGACCGGCCGGGGATACCGGGTCCCGCGGGGCCCCCGCCCGGCCAGGGCCGCCACGACCCCGACGCCCAGCAAGGCGAACAGGAACGGCCAGTAGAGCGTCCCGTGGCCGGGGCTGAACAGATCGACCAGCCGGGCGGGCGGGAGTTGCGCCGCCCAGGCCGGCTGCCACCCGCCGAAGCGGAGCGCCCCGTAGACGCCCAGCACCGCCGCCAGCAGCCCCCCGAACACCGCCAACCCCGCCCCCGCGACCCGCCGCAGATGACGGGCCGGGGCGGCCAGCAGCAACTCGAGCCCGCAGCCGGCGCAGACCGCCACGCCCAGGCTGAAGACCGGCGCCCAGCGTATGTTGGTGCCCTGGTGGAACCCGGGCAGCGCGTTGACGAAGTCGGCGAGGCCCGGCACGCGGATCAGGAGCGCCCAGGCCAGCAGGCCGGCCCCCGCGAAGAAGACGCGCTGGGGATGCCGCCAGTGCCACAGGCCATACCCGGCCAGGCCCAGCGCCAGCAGCCCGCAATAGCTCACCAGGCCGGGGATGTCGCCGAGCGGCTGCCAGTAATTGGTCGCGGCGAGGGGGTTGTTCAAGTTCGGGGCGAAGGTCTCCGTGGGCGTGCCGAAGAAGTTGGGCAGGAACGTGGTCGTCAGCAGGCTCAGCGTCGCCAGCCAGGCCCGCGGCTCGAAGAGCGCGAGATGCAGCACCCGGGCGTCCCGCGCGGCGAGCGTGGCGCTCTGCAGCGTCATATCGAGCATCGGCAGCGTCTGCACCAGGCTGAGAGCCAGCGCCAGGACGAGCGCCCCGGCATATTGCCCCAGGCGCCGGCCGGCCGGCCGCCGGCCCTCCTGCCGGTAGGTCTGCGCCACCAGGAAGAGCACGTAGGCGCCCCAGGTGACGCCGATCATGAACGACGACTCGGGATGGCCGGCAAAGAACTGCGCGCCCAGGGCGAATCCCAGGAGGCCCAACCACGCGGCCCGGCCGGTCTGCGCGAGGCGCAGGGTGGTCCAGAGGATGAGGGGCAGCCAGGCCACGGCGGTGAAGACGTTGTAATTCAGCCAGGCAGCATTGAAGCCGCACAACATGAAGATGATCCCGGCCGCGCCTCCCGCCAGCGGCCCCCGCCCCAGGGCGCGCAGCAACCCGTAGGTACCGAGTCCCGCCAGGGCCAGCCGCAGCCAGGCGCCCAGCACCCAGGACAGGTCCAGGCCGAACGGGCGGGTGATCAGGTTGATCGGATCGAGCAACGCCGCCTGGCCCGCGCCAAACAACGGGGCACCGCCCAGGATCAGGGGGTTCCAGAGCGGCAGGTGCCCTTGCCCGAGCTGTTGCAAGGCGGTGGCGATGTAGGGGTAGTAAAAGTTGGGCAGGTCGCCGAGCTGGTAGTTACGCGGCGCGCCCGCGCCGGGTGGGCGGAAGGCCAGGTCCAACTGGTAGGCGACATCATTGGCGACGAACACATGGCCCGGCCCGGCCAGCAGCGGCGGCCAGAGAAAACAGGCGCTCACCAGCAGGAAGGCCAGGGGCACCAGCACGGCCTCGCGGCGCGCGGCCAGCAGGGCCCAGCCGCAGAAGGCCATCCGCATCCGGGCCGCTCGTGCGTGGGGCGCCAGCGGGGCGGCGACGCGATCGGCCGCGCTAGCCATGTAGCCACTGCCCGAGGATCACCGCCAGCAGCCCGAGGCCCCCGCCCAGGAGGACGAGCCCGGAGCTGCGGAGCGCGGGCCCGCGGGGCCGGCGCCAGGCCCCGGGGGCGGCGGGCCCGCGCACCAGCATGGCTACGGTGACCAGCACCACGGTGACGGCCAGGGCGGCGCCCGTCGTCGCCGTCAGGCTCTGATCGAAGGTCCACAGCAGCGCGAAGATCAGCACCCACACGGGAATCAGCGCCAGCAGGGGCAACAGCAGCCCGGTGCTGGGGGGTAAGCCCGGCGCCTGTTGCGCGACATACCGGCGGAGCAGGAAGGCGGGCAGGAGCCAGCCGTACACGAGACCCAACAGCGCCGGCAGCCCGGGGACGGACCCCAGGAAGAGCAGCGCCAGGGCCGCGCCCCCGGCCCCCACCAGGCCAATCCGGTAACGCGACAGCCAGGGCTGCGGGACGTAGCTGGAGTCAATGTCGGGCATGGGATTCCTCACAGTACGGGAGCCAATACGGGAGACAGGGCGGGCGTCGGCACGCCCACGGCCTCCACCAAGACCTCGTATAAGCCGACAACATCGCGGGGCCGGGCGCGCACTTGCCGGCCCCCGATATAGAATGAGCGGGTGGATGAGCAGGCCGGGTCATAGCCATGCATCCCCTGGTTCGCCTTCCAGGACAGGCTGATGAAATTGGGGATGA
The DNA here is from genome assembly GCA_035310405.1 of Chloroflexia bacterium. Lineage (GTDB taxonomy): Bacteria > Chloroflexota > Chloroflexia > QHBQ01 > JAICKM01 > JAICKM01. The sequence goes on from DATGEF010000425.1 coordinate 4,360, forward strand.
TCTCGACGCCCTCGTGCGCCACGAAGAACTCCCGGCCATACTTCGGGGTCTTGAAGTCCAGATGGTACCGTGTCCGCTCCGCCGGGCGCAGCACGCGCCCGTAGCCGCTCTTGTTCAGGCTGTCCAGCAGCGCGACCTGCCGTTTGGCGGTGGGCCAGAGCGCCATGACCGTCGAGTTGATGAAACCCAGGTAGTCGGCGCCCAGGCGGAAGCCGCGCGTTTCGAGATAGGACCAGACGTCAAATTGTTGCGTGACCGGCGTCATGCCATGGTCGGAAAAGAAAAAGAAGGGCGCGCCCGGCCAGGCCCGTTCCAACTCCAGCAGCAGACCCGCCAGCCGCGCGTCGAACGCCCGGAAGACGGCACCGAAAGCGTCGGTCATCGGCCCCAGATGGTGCCCGGCCTCATCCAACTCGGGGAAGCAGACGATGACGGTGTCGACTCGCGCCGCCGCCGTGCGGATACGGGTCGCGGCCGCCTCGTCCAGGCGGTCGCAAAAGATATACTCCCAGCTCACGCCCTGTTCCGCCATGACCTCCGAGACCAGCCGCGAATCGGGCATCGGGACCGGGGGGAGCTCACGATAGCGGGAGGGTGTGCTGCCGAACTGCCGCTGCACGTGTGGCGGCACGCCATGATACTCCCGGCGCGTCACGCCCAGCCGCGCCAGCGCGGCCAACAGCACATAGGCGACCTGGCGCGGCAAGTATTTGCCGGGCAGCACGCCCAGCGGCCCGGTCAACGCGGGGCGCGGCCGCGGATGCCGGTAAAAGTCCGTCCAGATCCCGTGCTGGTCGGGGTACTGGCCGGACCAGATCGAGGGGTAGATGCCGCTCGAATAGGCCAGCAGCGTCGTGAGCGGCTCCAGCCCCGTCCGCGCCCCCCGCTCCAGCAGCCCGGCCGGGCGGAACCGGGTGACCTGATCGTAGCCCACGCCGTCCAGGATCACGAATAAATTACGCATGTACGCGTTCCTTTCTATACCGCCGGCCCGTGAGCGCGGCGAAGAGCTGGGCGTACTCGCCGCCGGCCCGCTCCCACGTGAAGCGGCTCATCAGCTCCCGCTGCCCGGCGCGGGCGAGTGTCGTGCGTAGCGGCGGATCACAGATCTGCTGCAAGCAGGCACTTAACTGCGCCCCATCCCCGGGCGCGAACAGCAAGCCCGTCTCGCCCGCGCGGACGATCTCGGAAATCCCGCCCCCCCGCGAGCCCACCACGGCTAACCCATGCGCCCAGGCTTCCAGGATCACCATACCGAACGGCTCGAAATCCGAGGGGAGGACCAGGACGTCCGCGGCATCGAGGATGGCGGCCTTCGCCGCGCCGGTTTGGAAGCCGCAAAACTCGATCTGCGGGGCCAGGCCCTCCTTCTGGACGAGCGTGCGCAACGCCGGCTCCAGGGAACCGCTCCCCATCAGGCGCAGGCGACACCCGGGCCGCTCCGCCAGCAGCGTGCGAAATGCCTGGATCAGCAGATCCACGCGCTTGATCGGCTCCAGACGCCCGACATAAACAAACACCGGGTCCGGGCGGGCCGCGGGCGTGTCCCGCAGTTGCGGGGCGGCAAAGGCGTTCAGGATCACCACCGGCGCCCGCCCGGTGGCCTCGTGGACAATATCGGCCATCCCCTGGGATACGGCGATGAGCGCCGTCACCTGGCGGCTGGCCCAGCGTACGGCCCCCTGCGCGAGCCGCCCGGTGTTCGCCGGCTCGATAAACGCCCCCCCGTGGACGATCCACACCGACGGGCGGCGGGCGAGCTTGCTGGCCAGCAGCGGGACCAGCGCCAGCCCCACCGGCGGCGAATTGAAGAGGACGAGATCACTCTGCACGGCCGCTTGCACGGCCGCTATCCAGAATCGCGCATAGGCGAGGGCGCGCCGTCCGCGGGACGGCGACGTGATCCAGATCCGCAGCCGGTAGCTTCCCGCGAGCTTGCCGGTGGCCCCCGGGCGCGGACCAAGAAACACGGTGCCGCCGAACCCCTGGGCCGCGAGATGGGTCAGCAACCCGGCCAGCACCAGCCCCGGCCCGGACGGGACCCAGGGGTTGAGGCCCGTCAGGGCCAGCACACACATCCGGCCGCCGGCCGGGGCCGCCCCGGCCGGCGGGCCCCGCGGCGGCTCAAACATGCGCCGCCCCCGGCAGGCACAAGAAGTTGCGATAGTGGCCGGCCGGATCGGGCACGATCCGCGCCAGCGGCCGGGGCCCCTCCGGGAGCAAATGAAAGAACGTATACCCCAGGCGCCGCAGCGTGGCGTCGACCGCGGCGAAAGGTCCGTCGCCGTTGCACTCGACGACAATGGCCGGCGCCGACTCGGCCAGGACGCGCTGCATGCCGGCCAGCACTTTGTCCTCGAAGCCCTCGACGTCGATCTTCACGAGGTCCACGCGCCCGACGCCCGCGCACATGGTATCGATCGTGGTGACCGGCACGTCGATGAGCGTGCCGGGGTGCGATCGAAAGCCCTGAACGTTCAGACTGGCGGACGTCGGGATGTCCGTTAACGGGACGTGGAACTGCGTGGACCCGATCGCCTCGGCGACCGCCACCATGTACGTCGCGCACCGCCCTTCCCAGCCATTGGCGTGGATATTCGCGACGAGTTTCTGGTAAACGCGGGGAACCGGCTCAAAGGCGATGACCTTGCTGTGCGGGTTCGCGGCGCAGGCGACGAGCGCAAAGATCCCCGTGTTGGCGCCGATGTCGAGCACGACGTGCGCCTGGCGCGCCAACTGATAGAAGGGGCCGATCGTCTCCGGCTCCATCGACTGCCATCCCGCCCAGAACAGCCCGCGCCCGATCGTATCGTTCGCGGTCGAGGCATAAAGAAAGGTCCGCCGGTCGGGGCCGGCGACGCGGAACACGCGCTGTACCGCCATTTTCCGCCACAGGCGCTCCGGCAACAGCCCGGTGCGGGACATCCCGCGCAAGGTCCGTTGGGCCGGGGTATTGGTATAGAGGGTCCGTATCCAATTCTGCATGCTCGTTAGCGCCTTCCTTTTGATTTCTCTATCGGCCGTGCCGCGCTGCGTTACCGATCGGCGTTCCTGATCTGCGTTACCGATCTTGCTCTACCGCCTTCGCGCCCACTTTGGGCCGGAAGCGTTGGAGGAAGCCGCGCGTGGGGGCCAAAGCCCGCACGACGGCCGGCAGCACCGCCAGGCAGAGCACGCATTGCGCGGCCAGATACCAGAGAGCAAAGCCGGTATACCCGCTGCTCTGGGCGCCGAAGAACGGCAGGGCGATGTTGAGCAGGGCGCCGGCCATGGACAGCACGACGATGGACCGGATCCGGCGATGCACGCGCTCCCGCGCTACATAGACCACAGACAACACGCCCGGCACCACACTTAAGGCGAAGAGCCCCAGCACAGGTGCATTGGCGCGGACATAGGCCGCGCCAAAGGGCGCCAGCACCACCCCCGGGAAGAGGACCATGGGCAACGCGGCCGCCCCGACAATCCCGAGCAGAAAGACCAGCGACCGCCCGAGGTGCAAATCGACGGTGCGGGGGTCGCGGGCCCCCTCGGCCAGCAGCGTCACCGAGGAGGCGATGAGGACCGAGCGCAGCACGGAGGAAATCACCCAGGCCACGGCGAAGAAGCCGCTGATTTCGGCGCCCAGCAGCCGCAAGACAATTAACGGCAAGACCATACCCGGCACGCTGGAGATCAAGTTCACCAGGTGATTCGGGAGGGCGAAGCCAATGATCGGCTTCAATCCGGGATGCCACAGCGTCCGCACCTGCGCCCACGGCGTGTGGAGATGCCGGCGCAGCAAGTCGATACTGAGCAGCGCGGCTAAACAGGTCCCGGCCGTAAATGTGATCAGCAAGCCCAGCTCGCCCGCCGCCACAAAGGGCACCAGGATCACAATGCGCGCGAGCGCAAAGCTAATGTTGCGGGCCAGCATTTGCCAGGGGGCGCGCAGCCCGACGAAGGCGGCCTCGCACACGGTCCAGACGGTGCTCCCGGCCACCAGGAAGGCGTAGAGCACGAGGCTGATCGGGATGGAGCCGGCCACCGGCTTCAGCAGGCCGAGCAGCAGCAGCAGCCCCCCGCCGATCGCGCCGCCGGCCGCACTCACCAGCGCGCTGACCCAGACGGCACTGAACAACAGGCGCGGATCGGCTTCGAGCTCACGGGGAAAGCGCAGGACGCCGTAGTTGAGGCCCAGCAGAAAGACAATCCCCATGAACGTGCTGGGCCCGACGAAGGCGTTGGCGACCCCTACTTCGGCCGGGGTAAAAAGGCGCGCGGCCAGGATCCAGAAGCCGACCCCCGAGACCAGGGTGACCAGCAGGTTAGCGGTCATCAGATAGGTGCTGCGATGCAGCGGCACGTCCCAATGGGCGCGCATCGCCATCCGCAGGCGCGCCGATTGGTCCATCAGGGCCACCAGGGAGCGCCCGGCGGAATCACGCTCACGAGCTGGACCGCCGCGTGGTAGCGCCGGGCGACGGCCCGACACGCCGCCGGCGGGACACGGAACCCGTGGGGCGGAAGATCCGCCACCAGCTGATAGGCCGCCGCGTATACCTCGGCGATGGCCCGTCGCGGCGCGACGGACCGGCCGCGGATGCGCTGCTTGATATAGAAGGCCAGGTCGGTCGCCAGGCCGGGCGCCGCCGGGGCCTCCGCCCGCACGCGGGCCGCTAAGTCACCCGGCGTGCGCAGGCTGAAACCGGTCAGCGTCGCTACGGCCAGGTCGAGCACCGCGGCCACCAGCGCCCCCGTGTCGGGCGCCAGTCCCGGTCCCCCCCCGGCCAGCTTGGCCCGATACGCCGCCTCGATCAGCGCGTTATGCGGGGCGCTGAAGCACGCGGCCACCCGCGCCTGCCGCTCCCAGCGCTCGCGATACGTGCCTCGATATTCGTGCGCAGCAATGAGCTGCGCCTCGCTACAGGCCAGCGCCATTTTGACGCAAGCATAGCGCAGGCCGGCGGGACCGGCGGCCGGCCCCAGGTCCCCCAGCGCGCCCAGCAACTCGCACAGCCGATTCGCCACCAGCCGGATGCCTTCCCAGGGGGGGATCTCGGCGGCGCTGCGGATCGCCGGCCAATTCTTCACGCCGGGCGACCCGGCGAGGACCCGGCCGTTCGTGCGCA
>DATGEF010000426.1:0-4083 GCA_035310405.1 Chloroflexia bacterium
CACGGCCGTGCTGGCGCAGATCATGCATGTCTGCCAGACGACCGGGGCTTACGTCAACGTGACCTACAATATGGCGCCCTTTGCCGGGCAGACGGTGCGCCTGGTCTTCGAGGTCCATCAGGACGGCTTCGGCGACGTGACGTCCATGTATGTCGACGACGTGACCTTACCGAACCCGAGTGCCTGCCTGACCAACACGCCGGTGCCCCCCACCAACACGCCGACTAACACGGCCACCAACACGCCGGTGCCCCCCACCAACACGCCGACGCGTACCGCCACCAACACGCCGGTGCCCCCCACCAACACGACGGGCCCGTCCAACACCGCGACGCCCACCGGCACCAACACGGCCGTCCCGTCCAACACGCCGACGAGCACCGCCACCAACACGGTCGGGCCCACCGGCACCAACACGGCCGTCCCGTCCAACACCGCGACCCGTACCGCGACCAACACGGCCGTCCCGTCCAACACCGCGACCCGTACCGCCACCGCGTCGCCCAGCCCCTCGCCGGGCACGCCGACCCCGTCCAACACGCCGACGGTCAGCTCAGACCCGACCCCGACCTTCCCCTCGCCCACCGACACGCCCACCAGCACCGCCACGGCGATCACGCCCACGCCGGGCACACCGACGACCGCGCCGAGCAGTACGCCGACGGCGACGACCCCGCCCACCGCGACCAATACCGCCACCTGGACGCCCGTGCCGGCCAATACCGCCACGGCGACAACCGCGCCGGCGACCAACACCGTCCCGCCCAATAGCACCGCGACCCCGACGCTGACGAGCGTCCCCGCGACGGCCACGCCGACGGTCTGTGCCGTCGTGACGCAAGGGGCGCTGACCACCAGCGACCCCCAGGAGACTCTGCGCATGTTCCGCAGCGACCCGCCCAGCAGTTGCGGCACCAGCAAAGCCTGCCCCGGCACCACCGGCCCCGACCTCTATTATTATCACACCTACACTTATGTGAATACCACGGGCAGCGCCGCCTGCATCAGCGTCACCCTGGACCCGCAGTCCTGCAGCGGTAGCCCCGGCACCACCGCGCTGCATAGCTCGGCCTACCTCGACAGCTTCGACCCGGCCAGCCTCTGCTTCAACTACCTCGGCGACATCGGCGCCAGCCCGAGCACCGCCCCCAAGTCCTACTCCTTCACCGTGCCGGCCGGGCATACCTTCGTCGTCGTCGTCAACGCCGTCACCGGCAATGCCACCTGTCCCGGCTTTGTGCTCGCCGTGGCCGGCCTGGGCTGCACCACGCCCACCGCGACGCCCCCACCCGGCAACACCACGCCCACGCCCGGCCCCACCCACACCGTGGCCCCGACGCGCACCGTCGCGCCGAGCGCCACGCCCTGCGCGCTGAGCTTCACCGACGTGCATGCCACGGATTACTTCTACACGCCGGTGCTCTACCTGGCCTGCCATGGGGTAATCAGCGGCTACAGCAACGGCGACGGCACCTTCAGCTTCCGCCCCTATAACAACACCACGCGCTCGCAGATGGTCAAGATCGTCGTGCTCGGCTTCGCCAAGCCGATCGTCACCCCGGCGGGGGGCAACCACACGTTCGCCGACGTGCCGCCGAGCAACCCCTTCTTCGCCGTCGTGGAGACGGCGGCGGCCGACACCATCGTCTCGGGCTACAACTGCGGCGGGCCGGGCGAGCCGTGCGACAGCGCCCACCGGCCCTACTTCCGGCCCTACGCCAACGTCACCCGCGGCCAACTCTCCAAGATCGACGTCGTGGCCGCCGGCTGGGCAGTGATCAACCCGGCGACGGGCAGCTTCACCGACGTGCTGCCGGGCACGGCCTTCTACACCTTCGTGGCGACGGCGTACTGCCATGGGATCATCTCCGGCTACAGTTGCGGCGGCCCGGGCGAGCCCTGCGACGGCACGAACCGGCCGTACTTCCGGCAATACAACCAGGCCACCCGCGGCCAGATCGCCAAGATCGTCTACCTCTCGATCACCGCCGGCGCCGACTGCACCCCGCCGGCCGCGATCCGCTAACCCGGCCAGCCGGGCGCCGGGCGCCCGCAACCCAGTTACCACCTCAGCCGGGGCCGGGGAGTTATCCTCCCCGGCCCCGGCGTACTGAGCCGGAGAGAAGGACGGGTTCTAAACCCCGGAAATGGGGCAAAGAGAGATTGCCGAAACCAGCACTGTGTAGGCCCTGATAAGCAGCGCCGGCAAAAATCCCCCAAAAGTACTAGGGCGCCGGGCCACACAGCCAGTGGCTCTTTGCTATACTCAGCATGCAGTCGTGTACCCCACAAATGTTCCTAGCCGTTAAGTTCGTCGATTCAGCCCCGGTCCCCGGCGCGAGCGGCGGCGGCGGCTAACCGCTATCTTCGGGTTTCTTCACTCTCACAGGTAAGGAGCAACATATGCACAGGCGTCATTGGTTCTACGGCCTGGCTGCCCTCTTGCTGGCGGTGATTGGCATCGGCGGGGCCAGCCAGGCGTCCTTCGCCCGCCAGCTCAACAGCCTATCCTCACCCCCAGGCCCCGCGGCCCCCGGGCCCGGGGGCTCACCGCAAATGGTGGTGGGGCATTCCTATCACAACGACACTTCGCCGCCGCTGCGCGATATGCCGCCGCTGCCGATCCAGCCGCACGCCGAGCCGGCCGGGGTGCATGAAAACCCGCCCATCCGCATCTCGGGGCGCAAGGACGTGGTCGACACCGTGGTGCAGCGCGCGCTCGGCCCGCTCGCCATGCCCCCGACGATCATCAACCGCGACGGCATCCCCTACCCCGGCGTGGCCTGTAATTGCATGCCGCCGGATACAGACGGCGAGGTCGGGGCCACCCAGTATGTACAGATGGTCAACGAAGGCTATCAGGTCTTCAATAAGACCACCGGTGCCTCGCAGCTCGGCCCCAATTCGATTGTGAGTCTCTGGGCGGGGTTCGGCGGCGCCTGCCAGACGGGTGGCTTCGGCGACCCGGTCGTGCTCTACGACCAGCTCGCCAACCGCTGGGTGATTACCGAGTTCGCCAGCGCGACCGGCGGCACGCCGATTACCGACGAGTGCCTCGCGGTCTCGACCACCAATGACGCCACCGGCAGTTACAACCGCTACGGCTTCCACCTCGGCAGCAACTTCTTCGACTATCCGCACCTGTCCGTCTGGCCCGACGCCTATTACATGAGCATGAACGTCTTCAACGCCGCCGGCAGCACCTATCTCGGCCCGCAGCCATTTGCCTTCGACCGCACCCGCATGCTCGCCGGCCTGTCGGCCACCTTCGTCAGCCCGGTGGGCCCGTTGGGGGGCACCATCGACCCGATCCTGCCGGCCGACCTCGACGGCGCCATCCTGCCCACGGCCGGGGCGCCGGAGAGCTTCGTACGCTTCCCCGGCGGCGGCACCTACGATACCTACCACTTCCATGTCGACTTCGTCACCCCGGCCAACTCGACCTGGACCACCTTCGCCACTCCGGCGGCCGCCGGCTTTACCCTGCTCTGCCCCACCACGCAGTCCTGTGTACCCGAGCTGGGCGGGGGCAGCGTGGACGGGATCGGCGACCGCCTGATGTTCCGGCTGGCCTACCGCAAGTTTGCCGGCGGCCAGGAATCGCTGGTTGGTAACTACTCTGTCAGCTCGGGCGGCGTGGCCGGTATTCGCTGGTTTGAGCTGCGCAACCCGACCGCCGGCCCAGTCACCGTGTTCCAGGAGAGCACGTACCAGCCCGATACCACCTGGCGCTGGATGGGCAGCACGGCCATGGACACGCTTGGTGACCTGGCCCTCGGCTTCAGCGCGTCCAGCGCGACGATCAATCCCCAGATCCGGTACGCCGGGCGCCTGGCGACCGATCCCGTCAATCAGCTGGCGCAGGGCGAAGCCCATCTCTTCGATGGCCCCGGCTCCCAACTCAGCGGCAGCCGCTGGGGCGATTACAGCGATATGACGATCGACCCCGTCGACGATTGCACCTTCTGGTATACCCAGGAATATGCGGGGGCAGGCGGCAACTGGGCGACCCGCCTCGGCAACTTCAAGTTCCCCGCCTGCGGCGCCGGCACCCCGACGCCCACGGTGACCGGCACGCCGCCG
>DATGEF010000427.1:0-2885 GCA_035310405.1 Chloroflexia bacterium
GTCGCGCGGCGCGAAGGTCACCCGGTTGCCGGCCACCGCGAGGATTTTCACCTCGCGGACATTGCGTGGCGTCTCGTAAATGGCATTGCGGCTGGCCGGGAACCCACAGGGCTCCGGGCAGATCAGGATAATGCTGCGCACCTGGTTGTCTGGATCGCCTGGGCTACCCCGGGTGCCGCCGGCCACGAGCACCCAGGCGCCGGGCACACCGGCTTCCCAGCAGCTGGGGAAGCCGGAAGCGCCGCCATGAAGGGGGGGGAAGCAATGCTGATCGTCGATCATCCCCGTGCCCGGTGTGCGGGTCGGCGCCGTGGTTTCCGTCGGACCCGCCGTTGCGCTCGGCGTCAACGCGATGGCGGTTTGGTAGGCATCGTACTGCACCGACGCGGCCGTGACGGCCGCGACAATGGTGGGATCCAAGAAGCAGCCTTCCGGACAGCCGGCTTTAACTTCCAAAGCCAAGCGGGTGGCATCAGGCGTGAGGGTTGCCGCAGGCCCCATAATAGTCGCCGAAGGCACGACGGTTGTTGCGGTTGGAGGAGCCGTTGGCGGACGGGTCGGGCTGGCGGTGGGTGGCGCCGCCGTCGGCGTGGCGGTGGTGCTACAGCCGATGAGCACGCCGGCCAGGCCGGCGAGCAGCAGCGCCCCATAGCGCCCGGGGCCCCCGGTTAGCGATCTACGTCGAACCATGGATCGGTATCCTCCGTCGTGTAGAGTTCGCCCTACCGCCTTTGCCCTTGGCGCCACCCGGTCACCGGGCCCCCAGCCCTGGCTGGCCCAGGGCCTGCGCCGCGGTCACCAGCAAGTCATCCAGGCAGGTGACCGCCTGGCGGGCCACACCATCCTCGGCGGTGCTGACGAGGCGGCAGCCGTCCGTCCGGTAGGCAAAGCGCGAAGGCTCGCCGATCAGGTGGAAGGTGACGCCCAGGGGCGCCGGGGCGCCCGCCGGGTCGAGGGCCCAGACAGTTACAGCGCCGCGGCCGTCGCCGGCGGCCAGTTGGCGCCCGTCCGGGCTGTAGGCCACCCAGGTCACGGGGGTGCCCGGCCCGCGCCGGGTCCAGGGCGCCGCGCCCGCCCGTGGCGCCACGCGCGCATCCCAGATCTGGACCGCGCCGTCCGCCCCGCCCGTGGCGAAGTGCAGGCCATCCGGCGCCCACGCGGCGCCCGAAACCTTGTCGGCCGGGGTGCCCAGCGTCCAGCGCGCCGCATCCGCCCCCGGGGGGCTGTGGGTCGCCCAGCCGCGCACCGTGCCGTCGGCGCCGGTCGTCAGGATACTCTCGCCGTCTACGCTCCAGGCCAGTTCTACGACCATATCGGTATGCCCACGCAGGGTCGCGCGCTCGCGGCCCGTGGTGGCATCCCAGAGTTTCGCGGTGTTGTCCCAACTGGCCGTCGCCAGGCTGCGCGCGTCGGGGCTCCAGGCCAGCGTCGTCACCCGGTCGGTATGGCCCTGCAAGACGAGCGGCGCCGTGACGGGCGGGGCGGTTGGCCCAGCATCCCAGATCGCGGCCAGGCGCCCGGCGCTGGCCGCGGCGAGGCGCCGCCCGTCGGGGCTCCAGGCCACCCAGGTGATCTCGCCCGGTAGGCCGCGCAGCACCCGGTACTCCTGCCCTGATCCGGTCGCGCCGGCGGCCGTCCAGACGCGCACCAGCCCATCCTCGCCCCCCACGGCGAAGCGCTGCCCGTCGGGGCTCCAGGCCACGTTGCTGCCCGGCCAGGAGGTGTGCGCCGGGAGCGCGCGGAGTGGCTGCCCGCTGGCGGCATCCCAGAGCCGCACCAGCCCATCCGCCGCTGCCGTAGCGAGGGTGCGCCCATCCGGGCTGTAGGCGGCGTTGATCATCTTGCGGTCCCCTGACCTTACCTCCTTATAGGGGCGCAGCGGCGGCAGCTCGGTGCGCAGGAGCGGGTCCCAGAGCCGCGCACTGCCGTCCATGTCGGCGGTGAGGATGTCGGCCCCATCGGGGCTCCAGCGCGCCGCCGCGATGCGGGCCACGCCGCGCAAGAAGGCCTGTTCCTCGCTCGACCCCGCGGGGGGCCCGATATCCCAGATGCGGGCCACGCCGTCCGTGTCCGTGGTAACCAGCTGGCTGCCGTCCGGGCCCCAGGCCACGTGCGTGGTTCCAGCGGAGCGAGCGGGCAGCCGGAGGATGAGTTGCCCGTCAGGCGCCGCGCGGATCTCCACCTGGCCGCCGCCGACCAGGGCCACGCGCTGCCCATCGGGGCACCAGGCGGCCAGGACCAGGCCCCCCGGCGGGCCGGACAACGTGGCGAGCGGCCGGCCCGCCGCGTCCCAGATCCGCGCGCTACTGTCGGCACTCGCGGTCAGCACGCGCCCGTCCGGGCCCCAATCGACGCTGGTGACCGGCGCGGTATGGCCGGCCAGCGCAGCGCGGATCGCGCCGGTCGTGGCGTCGCGGATCACCGGCGTGTTGGCGCGCGGGCCGGCGCTCACGGCCAGATAAGCACTGTCGGGACTCCAGGCCAGGTCGGCGGCGGGCGCGGGGCCGCCGGGGAGAGTCAGGCGCGCCTGGCCGCTCTCCAGGTCCCAGACCTGCACCCCGCCGTCGAGCGTGGCGATGCTCCGCTCGTCCGGGCTCCAGGCCGCCACCCGGATCACGCCCGCCGGCGCGCGCAGGGTGCGCCAGGCATATGGCGGGTCGACGGTCCAGACGGTCACCAGGCCATCGCGGGACAGCGTCAGCAGGCGGGCGCCGCTGGAGCTGAAGCGCGCGTCGAGCAGGCCCGGCCCGGTGCCCGGCAGCGTCACGCGCGGCCAGGGCCGCCGGATCGCGTCGTGCAGCGTGCTCAAGGCGGCGGGGAGCGGCGGGTCGCCCACCAGCCGGCGGGTGACCACGGCGGCCAGCGCCAGGCGGATCGCCTGCTCC
>DATGEF010000428.1:0-12521 GCA_035310405.1 Chloroflexia bacterium
GAGCTGGGCATCTCCACGACCGAGATCTACGGCGTGGTTACCTTCTATAGCTTCTTCCGCTTCAGCCCGGCCGGCGGCCACACCCTGCTGACCTGCGAAGGGACGTCCTGCTACGTGCGGGGCGCGGCCCGGCTCCGGGAAGCGATCGAGGACCGCCTGGGCATCGTCGCCGAACAGACCACCGCGGACGCCAAGCTGACTTTCGTGCCCATGGCGGTCTGCCTGGGCGCGTGCGACCTCGGCCCGTTAGTGGAGGTCGAGGGACACTACTATACGCATGTCACGCCGGAGACGCTGAACGCGATTATCGACGAGTGGACCGCCCCGCCGGCGGGGGAAGTCGCGCACGGCCATGCCGCCGTGCCCGACATGGGCCCGTATGGCTTCGGTCCGACGGCCGACGAGCTCGGCAGCAGCCTGCCGCTGCCGGCCCCGCCGCCCGCGGAGGCCCCCCGCACCGGTCTGAGCACCCGCGGTACGCGGTAGCTGGAAAAGGACACGACTGATGAGTAGCGCGGCATATTATCCCTTAGACGCCAATGTGCGGGGCCAACTGACCACCGAGCAGTTCCAGCAGCGCCGGCAGCAGGCCGAGGAACACTGGCAGCGCACCTATCTCGCCGCCGGCAAGCCGGTGATCCTGGTCGGCTGGGGCTCGTGCAGCGTCGCCCACGGCGCCGTCGACACCTTCCGCGCCATCCGCGACTGGCTGGCGACGAACCATGTCGACGCCATCCTGCGGCGCACCGGCTGTATCGGCCCCGATTTTGCTGAGCCCCTGGTCGACATTCTCCTGCCCACCGGCCCGCGCATCGCCTATCATCAGATCACGGCCGACCGCGTGCCCGAGCTGCTGGAGAGCGTCCTGCGCCGCAACGACGTGAAGCCAGACTGGGCCTTCGCCGTCTTCGACCGCGACGACTTCAACAACTCCACTCAGGGCCACCAGGGCATCCCGGCGGCCAAAGACCTCGACCATTTCAAGCTCCAGAAGCGCATCGTGATGCGCAACATGGGCTACATCGATCCCGAGTCGATCGACGATTATATCGCCCGCGGGGGCTACCGCATGCTGGCCCAGGTGCTGGCCGGCATGAAGCCCGAAGAGATCATCAAAACGATCACCGACTCCAACCTGCGGGGCCGCGGCGGTGCCGGCTTCCCGGCCGGCATCAAGTGGGATGGCGCCCGCAAGGCGAAGCGCACGCCCAAGTACGTCATCTGTAACGCGCACGAAGGGGAGCCGAACGTCTTCAAGGACCGCCGCCTGCTGGAGAGCGACCCGCACGCCGTGCTGGAAGGCCTGATTATCCAGTGTTACGCGATCGGCACGCCCTGGGCTTACATCTATGTCGGCGACGAGTACCCCCTGGCGATCCACCGCACCAAAGAAGCCGTCCGCACCGCCTATGCGCTGGGCTTGCTCGGCGACAATATCCTGGGCAGTGGCTTCTCGTGCCACGTCGACGTGCAGATGGGCGGTGGCGCCTACATCTCCGGCGAGGGCACCGCGCTCATGTTCGGTATCGAGGGCAAGCGGGCCATGCCCCGCGCCAAGGTGCAGCGCTCGGTCGAGGCCGGCCTCTTCGGCCTGCCCACCTGCGTGAACAACGTCGAGACGATGATCAATGTGCCCTATATTCTCCAGAACGGCGCCGCCTGGTATACGGCGATGGGCACCGAGTCGAGCAAAGGCACCAAGCTGTTCACCCTGATGGGCAATATCGAGCGCGTGGGCACCGTGGAGCTGGAGATGGGCCGCACCATGCGGGACCTGGTCTACACCTGCGGCGGCGGCACCGGCGCCCGGCCCTTCAAAGCCATCCAGACGGGCGGCCCGTCCGGCGGCTGCCTGGCCGAGCAGCACCTCGACCTGCCGATGGACTTCCAATCGCTGGAGCCGGCCGGCGGCACCATGGGCTCGGGTGGCTACGTCGTCTACGACGACAGCGTCTGTATCGTCGACATGAGCCGCTACTTCAACCGCTTCAACCGCTACCAGTCGTGCGGCAAGTGCTTCCCCTGCCGCATGGGCACCAAGTCGCTGCTCGACATGACCGACCGGATCGCCTTCGGCGGCGGCCGGCCCGACGACCTGGACATCATGTGGCGCTGGAGCGAGCATGTGGTCGAGATGTCGCTCTGCGGCCTCGGCACGACCGCGCCCCTGCCGCTGATGGGCGGCATCCGCTGGTTCCGCGACGAGTTTGTGGAGCATATCACCGATAAATATTGCCGCACGCGCACCTGCACCCGGCTGAACGCGATCCAGGCCCGCAAGCAGGCCAACCAGTCCGTGCCCGACTATGAGCCGAAGTTCCTGCCGCCGCGCATCGGCACCCGGGCGCAGACGCTCGGCAGCGCCAGCAACCGCGACTTCGCCCGCACCGCCGGCACCAACGGCGAGGCCGGGGGGGCGCGGCAGTTGCCGGCCGGGCGCCCGGTGGGGCGGGATGGGACCATTGTGGTCTCACCAACGAAATAGCCAAAGAGCAAACAAAGGTCTGTCGTTAGGCCTTGTCATTTTGAGACCTTGTCATTTTGAGACCTTGTCATTCTGAGCGCAGCGAAGAATCCGCTGCCCCAGATAACTGTTCGGCGAAAGCGGTTACTGCTCAGGGCGCTGAACGACGAGATCTGCTTAAGGGGACGGATTCTTCGCTGCGCTCAGAATGACAGATCTTAGAACAGACAGATCTCAGAAGGACAGATCTCAACTTAATGGGGATAAGAATCAGGATGCAATCGAGTAATCATCATACTTTGTCATTCTGAGCGCAGCGAAGAATCCGCTGCCCCAGATAAATGTTCGGCGCAGGAGGCTACTGTCCAGGGCGCTGAACGGCGAGATCTTCGTAGGGCGACGGATTCTTCGCTGCGCTCAGAATGACAGATCTAAATAACAAACCTGTAGGATGCTTACGTGAGACAATACTTTGTCTATATCATGAGTAATGAAACACGTACACTCTATATTGGAATGACCAACAATCTCGAAAGGCGCGTGTATGAGCATCAGCATAAGCTCATACCAGGGTTTACAAGCAAATATAACCTGACGCGCCTGGTCTATTATGAGCTAACCGGCGACGTCGGCGCGGCGATCGCCCGCGAGAAGCAGCTGAAGGGCTGGATCCGCGCGAGGAAAGCCGCCTTGATTGACTCGCTGAATCCAGAGTGGGATAATCTTAGCGCTAGCTGGTATACTAACGCCGGGGTGGCTATCTAAGAGAGGGCTTATGGCTGACGTAAATGTAACGATCGACGGGATCAAGGTACAGGTGCCGGACGGCACGTACATGATCGACGCGGCGCGGAAGATCGGGATCGATATCCCTAATTACTGCTACCTGCCCGGGCTCCGCGCCTATGGGGCCTGCCGCTTCTGTGCCGTGGAGACCAAGGGCCGCAAGGGCTGGGAGATCGGCATCTCCTGCTCCATGCCGGCCAAAGAGGGGACCGAGATCCGCACCCTGACCGACCAGGTCTGGGAGCAGCGCCATATGCTGATGGAGCTGCTCGACGTCGACCACCCGCTCGACTGCCCGATCTGCGAGGCCAACGGCGACTGCCGGCTGCAAGACTGGGGCTATGAGTATGGCGTGATTGGCAAAGAGTTGCGCCGGCCCAAGATTGTGCGCCCCGCCGAGCGCCTCTCGCCCGCGATCGACCTGGACCGCGACCGCTGCGTGGTCTGCGGGCGCTGCATCCGCGCCTGCGACGAGCAGATCGGCGCCGTGGCCCTGGCCTTCGCTCAGCGCGGCATCGAGACCGTGGTCGACGCCCCCTTCGGCAAATCGCTGATGGACACCCCCTGCGTGGAGTGCGGCACCTGCGTGGAAGTCTGCCCGGTGGGCGCGCTCAGCAGCCGTATCCAGATGCACCCGGTCCACCACTGGCAGCAGCGCAAGACGCGTAGCACCTGCCAGTCGTGCTCCGTCGGCTGCACCATGCAACTCGGCGTGCATAACAACCTGCTGGCCGAGATCCGCTCGCAAGACAGTATCGGCATCAACGACGGCATTATCTGCGTCAAAGGCCGCTACGGACAGGACGTGGTCAACGACAAAGCCCGCCTGACCACGCCGCTGATCCGCCAGGCCGACGGCAGCTTCCAGATCGCCTCCTGGCCGGAAGCCCTGGACCTGGTGGCCGCCAAGCTGGCCGAGCACAAGGCCGCCGCCGGCGCGATCGCCGGCTCCAAGCTCACCAACGAAGAGCTCTACCTGCTGCAAAAGATCATGCGCGGCGGCCTGGGCAGCAACAATATCGACTCGGACGCCCGCTACCCCGAGAATGAGGCGCTCGCCGTGCTGGAAGAGGCCTTCGGCTATGGCGCGATGACCAACAACCTGCTCGATACGCGCCAGCAGGCCGGCTGCATCCTGA
The DNA here is from genome assembly GCA_035310405.1 of Chloroflexia bacterium. Taxonomy (GTDB): domain Bacteria; phylum Chloroflexota; class Chloroflexia; order QHBQ01; family JAICKM01; genus JAICKM01. Next base: position 4,390 of record DATGEF010000428.1, read on the forward strand.
TCGTCGGCGACAGCATCTACGAGACGCATCCCGTCTACGCCTACCAGCTCCAGCGCCTGATCCGCATCCGCAGCGCCAAGGTCGTCGTCATCAGCCCGCGCTGGAACAAGATGAGCGAGTGGGCCACCCTGACCCTCGCGCCGAAGCCAGGCACGGAGGAGATCCTGCTGCACGGCATCGCCCAGCTGATCTCCAGCGAGACGATCGGCACGCCCGGCCTGGCCGCCAAAGCCACCGGCTACGAAGCCTGGGTGCAGTCGCTCGCGGGCTACAGCCCGGAGGACGTCAGCCGCCTCACCGGCGTGCCGGTGGCGGACATGATCCGCGCCGCTTATCTCTACGCCAGCGGCGGCAAGCTGGCCGAGCGGCCAAAGAGCGCCCCGGCGCCGGACGCGCCCGCCCCGCAGTACCCGGCTGCGACTATTGTCTTCTCGGCGCGCGGCCCCTATGTACTGACGCCGGGTGCCGTGCGGGCGCTGTGCAACCTGGCCCTGATTACCGGCAACGTCGGCCGGGCCGGCGGTGGCGTCAACCCACTCGTCGGCGACGCCAACAGCCTGGGCCTTAACGACATGGGCTGCCGGCCCGACCGCCTGCCCGGCTACGCGCCGATCGATGCGGCCAACCTGGCCCGCTTCACCGCCGAGTGGACCATCGATCCCGGCAACCCCGTGCAGGTGTCCGCCACCCCGGGTCTGAGCTGTGCCGAGATGCTGCAAGGGGCGGCCCAGGGGACGCTGCGCGCCCTGCTGATCGCCGGATCCAACCCGGTCGTCGGCGCGTCCGATCCCGAGGCGGCGCGGGCGGCCCTGCGGCAGCTCGACTTCCTGGTCGTGCAAGACCTGTTCATGAACGAGACGGCCGAGCTGGCCCATGTGGTGCTGCCGGCTGCATCGTACGCGGAGAAAGACGGCACCTACACCAACACCGAGCGCCGGGTGCAGCGGGTGCGCAAGGCGCGGGAGCCGGTCGGCCAGGCCCGGACCGACTCGCACATTTTTGTCGAGCTCGGCTACCGGCTCGGCCTCTCGATGCCCTATCCGCGGCCGGCCGACGTCATGGACGAAATCGCCCGCCTGGTGCCGATTTATGCCGGTATCAACTATGCGCGGCTGGAAGTGCCACTCTACCTGGAAGATGCGATCCCGATGCCGGGCGCGACCTCGTATAAGCAGTTGCGCGTGAATGGCCTGCAGTGGCCCTGCCTCAGCGCGGACCATGCCGGCACCGCAGTGCTCTATGCCGCGGGCGCCGGCGGGCAGCCGCGCCTGACGACGGCCCCCGCCACCGGCCCGGGCGCGGCGACCGCCCCCGCGGCCCCGGACGGCGGCCTGCTGATGATCGCCGGCTTCAGTCTGTTCCCCTATCGCACGGGCACGACGAGCCGCCACAGCCGCAGCCTGGCCAAAGTCCAGCCCCATAGTCGACTGCACTTGCACCCGGCCGACGCCACGCGCCTCGGCCTGCACGACGTGGAGCAGGTCCGGGTGCAAGCTGCGGGCGGGAACCCCAACGGCGCGGGCAACTCCGAGCTCAACAACCGGCCGGTCGACGCCATCACCCTGGTCAGCGAACAGGTCCCGCCGGGCACCGCCTTCCTGGCCATGACCCTGGCCCAGGCGGGACGCAGCCCGCTGGTGCGCCAGGCCCTGGAAGTGCAAAAGAACGGCCACGACGGCGTCAAAGCGGTGCCGATCGTCGTCACCCCGATCTACGGCGCGCCGACCGGCGACGCGCGGCTGGGCCCCGGCCCGGCCACCGAGAATGTCGTGGGCCCCGCCAACGCCGCCACGCCACCGGCGTAGCGGCAAAGGATACTGAGGACATTATGGACACTTTCGATTGGGTCTGGGTCCTGATCCGGATTATCGTCGCCTCGGTCATCCTGACGATTGTCCTGGTGACCATGGGTTTCCTGACCTACTTTGAGCGCAAAGTCGCCGCCCATATGCAGCAGCGCCAGGGCCCGAACCGCACCGGCCCGCTCGGCCTCTTGCAGTGGGTGGCCGACGCGGTCAAGCTGATCCATAAGGAGGAGATTATCCCGGCGGGTGCCGACCGGGCCATCTTCTGGCTGGCGCCGATGCTGAGTATGCTCACGGCGTCGGCCGCCTATGCCTTTATCCCGTTTGGCGAGCACATCGAGCTCTTCGGCCGCTCCATTCCCTACTATATCTCCGACACGCCGGTCGGCATCCTCGCCCTGCTGGCCTTCTCCTCGCTCGGCGTCTACGGGCTGATTATGGGCTCCTGGAGCTCGAACAACAAGTATTCCCTGCTCGGCGGGCTGCGCTCCAGCGCCCAGGTGATCAGCTACGAAGTCACCATGGGCATCTCGCTGATCGGGCCGTTGCTGCTGGCCCAGTCGCTCAACCTCAACGACATCGCCCGCGCCCAGGGCGGCTCCCTGGTGACCGGGTTCACCGGCTCCCTGCTGAACACGCCGGGGGTCTGGTTTATCTTGCTCCAGCCCGTCGCCTTCCTGACCTATCTGACGTCGGCCATCGCCGAGACCAACCGCACGCCGTTCGACCTGCCCGAGGCCGAGTCGGAGCTGGTGGGCGGCTACCATGTCGAGTTCGCCGCGATGCACTTCGGCCTCTACTTCCTGGCCGAGTACATCAACATGATCACCGTGTCGGCCATCGCCACCTACTGCTTCCTGGGGGGCTGGCAGGGCCCGTTCGGCGCGGCGTTCGGGCCGCTCTGGTTCATCATCAAAATGGCCGGCTTCATCTTCTTCTATTACTGGCTGCGCTGGACGGTGCCGCGCTTCCGCTATGACCAGCTGATGGGCATTTGCTGGAAGGTCATGTTGCCCCTGGCGCTGGTGAATATCCTGCTCGTCGCCATCATGCGCACGGGAGTCGCCCTCATTCAACCCGACATCCCGCCGCTGGCCCTGGGCAATCTGGGGGTCACCTGGCCCTGGCTGGTGTTTATCGCCATCCAGCTGGTATTCGCCGTGATCGTGGTCGTGGGGGCCTCGCGGGCGACAGTGGGCAGCTGGTGGGGTAAGTCGGACCGGCCGCGGGTCGGCGACCCGCGATCCCTGACCACCACCCTCGACGGCGACACCCCGCGGCGCGTCGAATTGCGCCCGGGCCTTTAGGAGCAACGCTCATGGAACTGACGGATCAAGTTACCGGCTTTTTGTTGACCTTGCGCACCATGGTGGGCCCGACGGTCACGGTGCAATATCCGGACGCGATGCGCGAGCTCGCGCCGCGCTTCCGGGGCGCCGTCGGCTTCCTGCCGCACCCGGAGACGGGCCGCGAGAAATGCGTCGGCTGTGGGCTCTGCCCCCAGATCTGCCCGGTGGATGCGATCACCATCGGCATCATCGAAGACGAGAGTGACGGCGCCGACCATACCGACGAGTGGCACCCCTTCGAGCATTACTATATGAAGGGGCTCGACCCGCTGGACGCGACGAGCAAGAAATTCACGTACTACTACCACATCAACGAGACGCGCTGCCTCTACTGCGGGCTCTGCGTGGAAGTGTGCCCGGTCGAGGCCCTGGTCATGAGCCACCACTTCGAGATGGCGACCGATAACCGCGGCGAGACGATCTACGACAAGCACAAGATCCTACAGATGGGCAAAACCTACATGGCCGAACTCAACGAGCGGCTGGAGGGGGTCGCGGTCCCGCCTGCGCTGCCCGGCCGGACGCAGCGCCCGAGCCAGTTGGGCCGCCCGGCGACGGTCGAGCAGCCGGACAGCGGCGCGCAGGCCTATGGCCGCGAGGAAAGCAAGTCGTCAAAGTAGTTGTGGGCGGCGGGTCGGCAGCCCGCGGCTCCTGGAGCACTGACATATGAGTGTTGGAGGTATGACCATACCGATCCCGAGTATCGCCGAGGTCGTCTTCCTGGTCCTGTCGGCGGTCGCTATCGTCGCCGGGCTGATGATGATCACGCGGCAGGACGCGGTGCATAGCGCGCTCTGGCTGGTGGTCGTCCTTTTCCAGCTGGCGGGGCTGTACGTGCTGCTGAATGCGCCTTTCCTGGCCGTGCTCCAGGTGCTGGTCTATGCCGGCGCGATCCTTGTGCTCTTCCTGTTTGTGATCATGCTCTTGCAGCTGCGTGAAGGGCCGCAGCTGGGCAATGTCCACCAGATCCAACGCGTGGCGGCCTGGCCGATCGGGGCACTGCTCGCCGTCGAGCTGGTGATCGTCATCGCCCTGGCCTCCGGCCTGCACGCGCCCGCCCTGCCGGCGGGCGTCGCCATGCATGTGCCCACCGCGCCGCAGGCGGTGCCGGCGGCGACTCCGCTCCCGGCCGGCAGCGGCAGCACGGCGTTCAACAATCCCGGCGGGGGCTGGCCGGTCGAGGAGGTGGCCCTCTATAACGGCGAGCCGCGAGCGCTCGGCATCGAGCTGTACACCAACTTCCTCTGGCCGTTTGAAATCGCGTCCTTTATCCTGCTGGTAGCCGTGATCGGGGCGATTGTGCTGGCCCGGCGCGAGGAGCCGATCCCCGCGGAGGTCGAGACGCGCGGCATCAGCCTGGCCCGCGGCGCCTATCCGGGCTCGCCGCAGGCCGCCGAGATCGGCAAAGTGCTGGCCGGCCAGGTGCCGGGCGTCCATGTGGTCCAGCGGGATCTCGCCGGCGATGCGCCCGCGCCCCCGTTCCCGCACGTCACCGGCCTGCCCGGCGACGCGCCCCGCCCGCCCGCCGATCCACCCGCCGGCCCGCAGGCTTAGGAGGAGCTGCACACATGACTTCTAGTGATATGGTGGCCCAGGTCCCCCTGGAATGGTATCTGCTCGTCAGCGGCATCCTCTTCGCCATCGGCATGACCGGCGTGCTCACCCGCCGCAACGTGCTGGTCATTTTCATGTCGGTCGAGCTGATGATGAACGCCGTGAACATCACGCTGGTGGCCTTCGGGACGGCGCTCAATTCGCTCGCCGGGCAGGCCTTTGTCGTCTTCGTCGTCACCGTCGCCGCGGCCGAGGCGGCTGTGGGCCTGGCGATCATCATGGCCCTGGTGCGCCATAAGCCGACCGTCGACCCGGCGGAGATGGAGCTGATGAAGGAATGAGGGTAGGAGTGGGGATAGCAGTGGGGATAAAAGTGAGGATTGTTCTCTATGCCTGATGTTCTCAATCTCGTCTGGCTGATCCCGGCCCTCCCGCTGGCGGGGATGCTCATCACGGGCCTCTTCGGGCGGCTGTTCACCCGCGCCGGGCTGCGGCTGGCGGCGTCCTATCTGGCCACCGCCTGTGTGCTGTTGGCGCTGCTCCTGTCGATCGCCGTCGCCGTCGCCGTGGGCGCCCGCAACGGCCTGGCCTTCAGCTATCAGCTTTATACCTGGATCCCCTCGGGCGATTTCCGCGCCGATATCGGCTTCTATGTCGACGGCCTGACCGCCACGATGCTCCTGGTGGTGACCGGCGTGGCCTCGCTGGTCCATATTTACGCGATCGGGTACATGAAAGACGACGGCCGGGACCCCGAGGTCATCGCCCACCATGGCGGGCAGGAGCATGGCCACGGCGAGTCGGGCACGCCGCCACCCTCGCCGCCCCCCGCGACCCGCGGCGGCGAGGGCGGCTGGCGGATCGCCGGTGGCCTGCAGAAAGACGGCGGCCTGGTCCGCTTCTTCTGCTTCCTGAACCTCTTCGTCTTCAGCATGCTCGTCCTCGTGCTGGCCAATAACTACCTGATGCTCTTCGTCGGCTGGGAGCTCGTGGGCCTCTCGTCCTACCTGCTGATCGGCTTCTGGTACCAGAAGCGCGACATCTTCCAGGATATCAAGGGCTTTTTGCGCAAAGACGTGCCGTTCGAGGCGGCTAAGAAAGCCTTTATCGTCAACCGCATCGGCGACTTCGGCTTCGCCGTCGGCATCATGATGCTCTTCGTCAACTTCGGCACACTGGCCTTCAAAGATGTCTTCAATATGGCGCCGACCCAGGTCAACAACTTCGTCCTGGGCAACATGACCGTGACCTGCCTGCTGCTGTTCATGGGGGCCATGGGCAAGTCGGCGCAGTTCCCGCTGCACGTCTGGCTGCCCGACGCCATGGCCGGCCCGACCCCCGTCAGCGCCCTGATCCACGCCGCGACGATGGTCACCGCCGGCGTCTACCTGGTGGCCCGCTCCAACCCGCTCTTCCACCTGGCGCCGGACGCGATGCTCGTAGTCCTGATCATCGGCACCGTGACCGCGCTGCTGGGGGCGACGATCGCCTGCACCGCGACCGACCTGAAGCAGATCGTCGCCTACTCGACGGTCAGCCAGCTCGGCTATATGTTCGCCGGCCTGGGCGCGGGCATGTGGATCGCCGCCATCTTCCACCTGTTCACGCACGCCTTCTTCAAGGGCCTGCTCTTTCTCGGCTCGGGCTCGGTGCTCCACGGCATGCACGACCTGGAGGCCGAGGGCAAAGACCCACAGGACATCCGCTGGATGGGCGGCCTGGCCAGCTATATGCCGGTGACGAGGCGCACTTTCATCATCGGCGCGCTGGCTAACGCCGGCATCTTCCCGCTGGCCGGATTCTGGAGCAAAGACGAGATCATCAGCGGCGCCATCCTCAATAGCGGCGGCGTGATTAAAGATCACGCTGTCTGGGGCGCGATCGCCGGGATGTTCCTCTGGGTCGGATCGTTCCTGACCGCCTTCTACATGTTCCGTCTGGTCTTCCTGGTCTTCTACAACCGCCGCCACTGGGACCCATCCACGGTCCATCCGCACGAGTCACCACCGATCATGACCGTGCCGCTGATAATTCTGGCGGGTGCGGCTGTGGTGGTCGGCGTCCTCGTCGGCTTCCCCCCCGAGGCCGGCCTGATCCACCAGTACCTCTATCCGGTCTTCAAAGGCGTGATGGTCGAGGCGCCGGCGAGTGGCTACGACGCGGCCCGCTTCGCGCAGACCTTCGGCCTGCAGCTGGTCAGCCTCTTCTTCGCCGCGCTCGGTATCGGCCTGGCTTTCCTGATGTACTACCGGCCCAACACGTTCAACGAGTCGTTGCGGGGGGCGTTGCCGGCGCTCTACCGGGCCCTGCGCATGCGCTGGTATTTCGACGAGCTCTATGACCTGCTGTTCGTGCGCGGCGGCAAGGCCGTGGCCAACGGCCTCTGGGCCTTCGACCGCAATGTCGTCGACGGCGCGGTCAACGGCGTCGCCAGCTTCTATGCCTGGGGCAGTGGCCGGCTGCGCCACGTCCAGACCGGCTTCGTCGGCAACTACGCCATGTCGATCGTCCTGGGCCTGGGCGGGGTCTTGCTGGTCGTGGCGATCCCCCTGGTGCTGAAAGCGCTGGGCTTGTTCCAATAATTGCGGGATCAGGTAAGCCGACGATAGGACGTCTATCAACCAGGAGTGGCCCGTGCAAATCAATTCGCAGCTTCCCTTAATTCTCTCGGCACTCACCTTTTTGCCGCTGGTGTTTGTCGTGATCTTGTTGCTGCCGATCTGGAAAACGCCGCAGCTCAAGATCGTCGCGACGGTGGGCGCCGCCCTCGACTTGCTGCTGTCGTTGCTGCTGCTGGTCGCCTACAACTACAACGTGGGCGTGCTGCCGGGCACGGGCCTGGTCAAGATGCAGTTCGAGGACAAGCTCGACTGGCTCGGGCAGCTCGGCATCAGCTATCATATGGGCGTCGACGGCCTGGCCATGCTGCTGGTCATCCTGACCACGCTGCTGACGCTGATCTCGATACTGGTCTCCTGGGACCCCATCCAGAAGCGCGAGCGCGAGTACTATATCTGGCTGCTGGTCCTGGAGATGGGCATGATCGGCGTGTTCGTCAGCCTCAACTTCTTCCTGTTCTACATTTTCTGGGAGCTGATGTTGGTGCCGATGGCCTTGCTGATCGGCATCTGGGGCAGCGCCAACCGGGTCTACGCCGCGCTCAAGTTCTTTCTCTACACCCTGGCCGGCTCGCTGCTGATGCTGGTGGCGATCATCGCCCTCTATCTGCAGACCGGCACGCTGGAGATCCTCGACATCACGGCCAAGTCCGGCACCTTCGGGCATGACTTCCAGGTCTGGGTCTTCCTGGCCTTTGCCGCGGCCTTCGCCGTCAAGGTGCCGATGTTCCCGTTCCATACCTGGCTGCCGGACGCCCATGTCCAGGCGCCCACGGCGGGCTCGATCATCCTGGCCGGCGTGCTGC
>DATGEF010000429.1:0-8467 GCA_035310405.1 Chloroflexia bacterium
TGCGAAAGGCGACGGAGTCGGGCTTCATGCTGCCGTCCAGATTCATCAACACCTGCCAATAAATCGGCACGCGCACCACGTTCAGGCCGATATTTTTGATATTGTCCAGGTCACTGGCCTGAATCCAGGTATCCTCATAGCCGTCGATAAGGCTGGACGCGGTCGTCGCGCCAAACCGGCCGGTCAGCTTTTGCCGCACCTGGTACTCGTCCGACTGGTAGACGTTCAGTTCGGCGATCGACCACCAGTTTCCTTTACTGCCGGTCTGCAAGATCAGAATATAGCGGGCGTTCTGCTGCACCAACGGCACGACGAGATTCTGGCCGCTGCCCGACCCGCTGGCCACATTCGCCCAGTTGGCCCCATCGCTGGAGGTCTGGATGAGATAGCCGGCCGGGTAATCGCCCGTATTCCCGCCCGCGTCGAGCGAAATCTGGTCGAAGGCCGTACTGCTCCCCAGATCGATTTTGAACCACTGGCCGTTAGCCTGGGCGGTGCCCGAGCTCCAGCGCGTGTTGAGGTTGCCGTCGATGGCGTTATAGGGCGAGCCGCCCGCTTCGGTCGACGAGGCGGACACGGCCCATTTGGACGGGCTCAGAGCAGCCTCGCCCAGCGGCGACATCCAGCCTTCCTGCAGCAGCCAGCCCCCCAGGTTGGTGCCGTGCAGATTGACGACCGCGCCGGTGCCCGAATTGTTCTTAATCACCGTGCCGCTGGTTTTCAGGAAATCCGCGCTGCCGAAGGCCGCCCGCGCGGCAGGGGCGCTACCGATAGTACCGGCTAATCCCGTCAGCAGGGCCAAGGAAAGGATCGTGGCGATAATCCTGTTCATGCGAGCTTCTCCTTACGAGTGTGCGCCTTATGAGCATGAGCCCCAGAGTAGATGACGCCGCTTACGCGTGGCTGCCCGAGAGTAGTCCGGACATCTCTCGGTCATTGGCTACGCGAAAGTGGCCCGCTTCGCCGGCGGCGATCGCCGGGCTGCCTTCGGTTTCGGTCCGGGCGGCCGCCGCCAGGAAGTGTTCCAGCGCCAGGCTGGCGGCACCCAGGGTGAGCGCATCCTGCCCGAGGTCACAGGCGCCGATGCTGGTCGCGCTTGCCGGCTGCGCCAGCGCATAACGTTGCACAATCTGCCGTAATTCGGGCAGGATATAGGCGAAAAGCTGCAAGCCGAGCCAGCCGCCGATCAGGACGGCGCGGGGGTTGACGAGGTTGATGAGATTGGCAATACCGACCCCCAGGTAGTGGGTCGTGCTGCTGAGAATCGCTGCGGCGCCGGCATCGCCCTGGCGGGCGGCCGCGATGATGGCCGCAATGGTTGCCGTCTGGTCCCCTTCGACGATCAGTGGGCTCTGCGGGGCGATCTCCTGCAGGCGCGCGATGATGCCCGGGGCGCCGACATAGGCCTCCAAACAGCCTCGGCTGCCACAGCGGCAGGGCCGGCCCATCAGCTCCAGCACGGTGTGCCCCCACTCCCCGGCGCTGTTGGTGGCGCCCCGGTAGAGCGACCCGTTGGCGATGATCCCGGACCCCACGCCGGTGCCGATCAGCAGCACGGCGAGGCTGTCCATGCGCCGGCCGGCGCCAAACCACATCTCGGCCAGCGCCACGGCCTTGGCGCCGTTATCCAGATAGACCGGCAGAGCTAATTGGGCTTCGAGCATCGCCGCCAGGCGGATGTTGTGCCAGCCCCAGTTGGGCGCGAAGATCGAGACGCCCGTCGCCGGATCCACCAGGCCAGGCACGCCGATCCCGACGCTGACGATGCGCGAGCGCGCGATGCCGTGGCCGGCCAGGAGGGTTTCAATAGCCTCGACAATCAGCGCCACCACCTGCTGCGGCGTCGTGTTGCCCGGGCTCATGGGCAGTTTCCGTACGGCGCGCGCGCGCAAGGTAAGGTCGAACAACTCGACCTGGATCTGGGTCTCCCCGCAGTCGACGCCGATGAAGTAGCCATATTCGGGATTGATCGTGGTCAGCCGGCGCGGCCGGCCGCCCTCCGACTCCTCGGAACCCGACTCGACGACGATGCCTTTGTCGATCAGGTCGTTGACGACGATCGTGACGGTCGCCGGGCTGAGGCCGGAGCGCCGGCTGATCTCCAGCCGGCTGATCGGGGCGTCGAAGTAGATCTGCCGTAGAACAAGGGACCCATTCACGCGCCGCAGGTCGCGGACGGTCAGCTTCGCTTGATCCATACTCATAACGTCCCCCCGGTTATCGGCTGAGATAACCTTCGAGACTTATTTTATCACTAAAAATTAGTCGAGTCAATAGATGGTCCGATTTTGCGCGAAAACTGATCGGCCCGGCCCTGGGCCTTAGCCGGATCGGCGGGTGAGCGCGATGAGCGGGATCAGGCGGGTCGTCTTGGCCTGGTGCTCGGTGAAGAAAGGGGCGGCGGCGATCACTTGCTGCCAGACGCGCTCCCGCTCGGCGCCGGTCAGCGGGGTCGCGGTGGCGGGGTAGGTCTCGGCCCCGACCTCGACCGTGACGTCGGGGCGGGCGACCAGGTTGTGATACCAGTCGGGGTGCCGCGGCGCACCCATATTGGAGGCGATCACGATCAGCTGGTCGCCATCAGGCACAAACATCATGGGCGTGGTGTGCGGCCGGCCGCTGCGGGCGCCTGTGGTGGTGAGCAACAGCATGGGCCGGCCGCCCCGCGGTCCCTCCGGGGCGTGGCGCGTCGCGCGGAATTCTTCAATCATTTGGCGGTTGACTGCGGCGGGATCGGTCATCGGCTTTTCCTCCTGGTTTGGATCGGGATCACGGTTAGCGATACGGATTGGGCGGGCCCGGCGGCGGGCCATAAGCCGGCAGAGGCAGCGCGGTCGCCTGGCGTGCCGCCTGCTCCCAGGCCCGGATCTTCATATTGGCCTGCATGCCGGTGAACATCCAGAACAAGGCATAGCCGTGGAACGCCACGCTGGGCAGATCGCCGGCCGCCAGCAGCAGCAGGCCGTCCAACGTGTACAGGACCATGCCGACGATGAAGGCCCAGGTTTGCCGTTGGCCGGCCAGGTAGCCAAAGAGCACGAAGAGTCCGGCCACCAGGAGATCGGCAACCAGGGCAAAGATCGGTGCCGCCTTCGTGCCATCCTGGGCCAGGGCCTGGCCCACGCCGTCGATCAACTGCATCACGCCGAGGCCGATGACGAAGGCAAACCGGCTACTGGTCAGCGCGAGGATCGAGTTCACCAGCGACAGCCCCGCGATCCAGTAAAACCAGTTGCCGCCCGACCGGGCGCGCCGCATAGCTTGCAGTATTTGCATCCTCTGCGCTTGCGCGACGGGATCGGGGACGGCCGGCGGGGTGGGCGCACTGTACGGGGTACCATACGCATTCTGGCCATAGTCACCACCGTAATTGTTGCTCATGAGGGACCTCCAGCTATAAAGGGACGCTGCTTCTGCTGGTTGGGGAGCCTGCTGGCCGAAAGTCTAGCAGGCCCCCGATCGCTATCGCCTCAAGGGATGGTTCCCAGCTGGACGACACTGCTGGCATCTGTATCCACCACGTAGACGGTGCCATCCGGGTCGACGGCGAGGCCGGTCGGCAGCTTCAGCGTCGTGCCCCCTTTCTGGCCGGCCGGCTGGCCGGTGGGGCTGAATTTCAGCACCGTGTGGCTGGTGGGCGCCGTGGCGTAGACGTTGCCGGCGCCGTCGAGGGCCAGGAAAGGCTCCAGGTAGGGCCCCGGGTCCCAGCTGCCGATGAGTACCGGCCACGCGGCGACATACTTACCGGTGCCGTCAAACTTCTGGATGCGCCGGTTGTTCGTATCGGCGACATAGACATTGCCGCTTTTGTCCACCGCGATGCCGATCGGCTCGTTCAGCTCTCCGGGCTGGCTAAACGGGTATTGCGGAGCGACCCGGGTGGGACTAGCCCCGCTGCTGATCTGCCGCTGATAGGTGCCGTTGGCGTCGAAGATCAGCACGCGCTTGTTGCCTGTGTCGGTCACGTAGAGGAAGCCGTCGGGACCGATGGCCAGGCCCCGTGGCCCATAAAATTTGCGGTCGCGGTCCGGCTCGACCGCCCCCGCCGCGTCGCTGAGATTGACGAAGCCGCCCCAGGCGAGGAGGAACTTGCCGTCTTTGTCGAATTTCTGGATGCGGTGGTTCCAGGTGTCGGCGACGTAGACGTTGCCCGCCCCGTCGACGGCGACTCCGCCCGGGCCGGTGCCCACCGAGCTCTCGTTGATCGTGGCGAACTGCCCGTCGCCGGTTCCTTTGCTGCCGAAGAGGGTCAGGAAGGTCCCCGTCTTGTCGAATTTCTGGATGCGCAGGTTCTGTGTATCGGCGACATAGAAGTCGCCGGCGCTATCGCGGGCCAGGCCGCGCGGCAGATTCAGCTGGCCACGGTTGCCGCCGGCGCTGCCCGGCGCGAAGAGCTTGGCCGGCGGGGCATTGGGGTCGCCCTGGTTGGCCGGGGCCGGGGTCGTGCCGGTCGCGGGCGGGGCCGGGGCCACGCCGGTGCCGGCGATCCCCGCTTGCACAGCGTAGACCACCGTCGTGCCGGAATGAAACGCCTCCGGCAGCGCCTGCTGGAACAAGCCCTCGGCGTAGGAGGTCATCTGCTCCTCGGGGTGGGAGGGCGCGCTGCCCGCTTGCCCGCGCTCGGTGGCGCCGGCGAAGACGTACGTGACGTGGTACTGGTGCAGGAGATCCAGCATCCGTTGGGCGGTCAGAGGGCCGGAGGTCTGCGGGTCTTTCCCCTGGTACAGCGCGTTGACCACCTGGCGGCGGGTCTGGATCGTAGCGCGTAGCTCCGGCTGCCCGGTGCGCCAGAGCGCTTCGTGGGAGTTATCCCAGGCCACCAGAGTCGCCACGCCGGTGTAGGCGGAGACCCGCCCGGGCCGGGCATACTCGTCGCTGCCCGCTTCGAGCACCACGGCATTCGGTCCGGCCTGGTCCTTGAGCCAGTTAATGGCGGCATAATCCCCGGGCGCCGAATCTTGCAGCCAGGTGGTGCCGTCGAGGCCGCGCATCGCCGTCTGGCCGCTGACCTGGCGGGCCAAGGGGCCATACACCGAGTACATCAGCCCGGACAGCACCAGCAGCCCAAAGATCACCGCCCAGACGCCGGCCAGGGGGCGTCCCACGGCCGAGGGCGCCGCCGGGACCGGGCGGCGGCCGGCCACGGCGGCCCGCTCGCCGAAGACCTCGTGCAGGGTCCGCCAGAGTCCATAGGCCGCGGCCAGCCCCCAGAGTATCCAGACCTGGAAGTAGAATTTGAAGAGGGTGTTCATGCGCATCTGGAAATTATCGCGCAGGAACACGACTTCGATAACCAGGGCCAGGAGCGCGGCGAGCGCCAGCAGCAGCAACGCGAAATTCCGCTCCGTGCGGCCCGGCTGCTGCCAGACCAGGGTGAGCGCCAGCACGGCCACCGGCAGCAGCAGCGCGAGCAGCGGGAATTTGAGCAGCAGGGCGAGGATGAAGACGACCGCCAGGAAGCCGGCCCACAGCACCAGGGGGCGCTGCGTTGTGGGGTCCGCCTGCAGCCGCGCCCGCAAGTAGCCTGCGAACTCATAGCCGAGCCACCCCAGCAGGGCCACGAGGAAGATGCCGAAGATCACCAGGAAGCCCAGGATCGTTTTGTCGGCGGTATTGACCAGCAGCAAGGAGCCCAGTTTTTGCAAGATCCCGCCCAGGATGGGGATGTTGGCCAGATTCTCCGGCACGGCGACCGGATCGCTGCCCACCAGGGATGTAAAGGTCAGGTGGAACGGCAGGAAGACCAGCAGGCTCAGCGCGAGCAGCAGGATGGCCTGGACGAGCCAGGGCCGGACCCATTGCCAGCCGGCCGGGTGCTCCGAGCGGCGTTGCGCGGCCAGGTAGGGCAAGCCCAGCCCGGCGACGACCACCAGCAGATAGGTGGGGTAGTCCCAGGTATTGGTGGTATAGAGCGCCCCCGTGCCGATCCCGGTCAGCAGGAGCCCCAGCCCCTCGTCGCCGTCGGCCGGCAGGGCATCCCGCCAGCGGGTACCCAGCCGCACGCGGCGGCGGGCCAGGGCCAGCCCCAGCGTGATGACCAGCAGCACCAGCGGCAGGGCGAGCACATGCGGGTGCATATCGCCCAGCAGGAAAGAAAACGCGGGGAATTCGTTGATCGTCTCGAAGCCCACTTTTTCCTTCTGCGGCGGCTGGCCGAGCGTTGTGGTGGTGCGGTAGTCCTGGATGATGCGCGAGGGCGCGAACCAGTTGAAATCCTGGGCGGTCTGGCACATAAAGCAGTAGCGCCAGCCGTCGCCTTCCTGGGTATCGCCGGTGTGGACGGCGAAGAGCGTGGTCAGGTTGCCCATCGCCACGATCATCAGCGCGGCCAGCACGGCATAAATGTAGGGGGATAGGAAGCGGGGCAGGTAGACCGGCGTTTTCGCCCCCGCCGCTTTGCGCCGGATCGTGCCGGCGATCAGGTTGTAGACCACGCCGAACGCTCCCAGGGCGGTGAGCGCCAGGAGCGAGGCATCCGAGAGATTAAAGGCCACCGGGTTGGGTACGCCGCTCAAACTGGTCAGGGCGGCCATGAGCACGTAGCCGAAGTAATAGTAGTTGATCGTTGACCCGGCCAGCCACATATCGTGCGGCGGAAAGGTCCCGCTGCGCAGGATCGAGTTCAGGAAGCCGAAATCCATGAACTTTTCCTGGTCGACGATGTTCGGATTATACGCCCGGGTCATCGCCCAGACGGCGTAGGCCAGGGTGAACAGGATCTCGGCGGCGAGGATGTAGCGCCGGAACGTGGCGCTGCCGAAGAGGGTGCGCAGCTCGCTCAGCAGCGCGCGCCCGTTGCGCAGCAGGAGCCAGGCCGCGAGCCCGGCGACCAGCAGCGCACAGACCCCCAGCAGCGCCCGGCCAAACGGCGCGATCTGCCCCATCGCCAGGGTGTAGGCCAGCCAGCCGACCAGTAGCCAGCCGAGCGGTTTGGCGACCGCGTAGCCGCGGTCCGGCAGCGGGCGCAGCACGACGGCCGCGATCGGCAGCGCGATCAGGCCGAGTAGTTCAAGTGTCAGCCACCAGACAATGGCGTCCCCCATGCAGCGGTCCCCTTTGCGCAGTTGCGGCGATCCCTCAGGAAGGGCGAAGAAGGGCACGGCGCGCCGTGCCCTTCACGATTATAGAGAGAATGGCCGCCGCGTGCAAGGCCCGCTCGCGGGGGCGCACCATCAGCTGTGTCCCTACGCGTCCATCCGTAACTCCTCCAGGTCAAGATCCCGCTCAATCTGCCGCCAGACTTCGTCCTCAATCTCACCGCGCCGGCGTAAATCCAGCACGGCGGCACGCTCTGCCCCCAGCACCGCGCGCCGGATGCGATGATGCTCCAGCAGCTCCTGGTTCACCACCTCCTGCGCAGACCCGGCGCCCGCCAGTCCCCCAGTGTCGGTTTCATGGTGGGTATGATCGAGGTGACTGGCCCGGTGGTCATACTGCGCGCGCAAGGTGTCGATCAGCGGCAGGTGCATTGGCCACTCGTCTCGGAGTTGCTCGAGGCGGGCGAGCGCCGCCTCGGTCGCCATCTGCCGCGCATGCACTTCCCGGTGGGCCAGGGCGGTGCGGTCCCCGGTTACCCCCAGCCGGCGGATGAGCCATGGCAACGAGAGGCCCTGGCCTACCAGCGTGGCCAGGATCACGAAGAAAGTCAGGAAGATCAGCAGATCCCGCTGGGGCGTGGCCTCGGGCAGGGCGAGCACTGCCGCCAGCGACACGACCCCGCGCATACCGGCCCAGCCGATCACGAATGTCTTCCGCCAACCCCGCGCCAGCCGAGGCGGGTGGGGTTGGCGCCCCGGGTGCCTGAGCGGGTGGAACGGCCAGACGCGGGCCAACGCGTCTGGCAGGTAGGCTTCCAGGAAGATCCAGACCAGGCGCACCAGGATCACCGTGCTGCTGAGTACCAGGCCCAAGCCGAGGAGCGACACCAGGGACTGGCCGGAGAGCGTGGGCAGGATGGTCGAGAGTTGCAACCCGATGAGGATGAAGACCAGGCCATTGAGAATGTAGTCGACCATGTCCCACACCGCCCGCCCGCGGAGGCGGGCGTCGGACTGCCAGAGGTAGGGTCCTTGCCACCCCAGGTACAGGCCGGCGACCACGGTAGCCAGCACGCCGGAGAGGCCAAACGACTCCGCCACCAGGTAAGTTGCAAACGGCGTCAGCAGCGAGAGGGTGATTTCCACGGGCGGATCGTCCAGGCGGCGTTCTACCTGGCCGATCAGCCAGGCGATTACCAGCCCGACGAGCAGGCTGCCCACGCTCACGACGACGAAGCGCATGCCCGCCTCCGCGGCCGAAAACGCGACCGCCGCGGCGCCCAGCGCCGCCCGGTAGGCCACCAGGGCGGTGGCATCGTTGACCAGGCTCTCGCCGTCCAACAGGGTGACGACCCGCCGGGGGACGCCCAGGCCGCGGAAGACAGCCGCGGCGGCCACCGCATCAGGGGGCGAGACGATCGCCCCGAAGG
>DATGEF010000430.1:0-5475 GCA_035310405.1 Chloroflexia bacterium
TCGTGACCACGCATGGGGTGCCGCTGGCGGCATTCCCCGCGGTGCTCCAGGTCCCGAGCGTGGGCCACGTCCACCCGGCGCTCTTTCGCGGCGGGCTGCTCATCCTCGAAGACTACCAGGGCGGGCCGCCGCTCGCTCCCGTCTGGTGGGAGCCGGCTGCGCGCCTCGGCGCCCGGGCGATCCTGGCCTTGCCGCTGTACACGGGCGAGGAGTACCTCGGCTCGCTCCACCTGGCCGGCCCCCAACCCCGCCACTTCAGCCCCGCCGAGGTCGCCATCCTGGAGCGTCTGGCCCGGCTGGGCGCGCAGTTGCTCGTCCACACGCGCGCCTTGAAGGCCGCGGAGTTCCGAGCGGGCGCGCTGGAGACGATGCAGGCAGTGGCGCGCTCCCTGGAGGCGACTCTCGATCTGGACCAGATCCTCGCCATCCTGGTGACCCGCTCCGTGGACCTCGTGGGCGCGACGGGGGGCTTCCTGATGCTCTGGGACGAGGGGGCGCACCGGCTGATCATGCGCCAGCTGGCCAATGCCCAGGAGTTCGCCGCGGAGCAGATCGCCCGCGACGAAGGGGTCACCGGCACGGCCTTTGCCACGGGCCTGCCGCAGCTGCAGAACAGCTATCAGCAATTCCCGACGGCGATCCCCAGTGCCAGCCAGCAGCGGGTGACGAACGTCCTGGCGGTGCCCCTGTTGCGCCAGGGCCGGCCCTTTGGCACGATCACCGTCTTCAGCAAAGTCTATAAAGCCTTTACCCCGGAAGACGCCAGCCTGCTCGTGCTCTTTGCCAGCCAGGCCGCCGTGGCCCTGGACAATGGTGTGCTCTATACCACGCTGGTGCGCCAGCAGCGCCGGCAGGAAGCCATTATCCGGGCGCTGCATGATTCCCTGGTCGTCTATGACCGGGACGGCCGCATCCTGCTGCTGAACCCGGCGGCCGAAGAGCTGCTCGGGCTGCAGCCCGCGGTGATCGGCGTCGCGCCCGCAGACTTCGCCCGCCCCGCGAGTCCCTATTTCCGCTATGCGATCGAGCCGCTCCACGACTGGCCGCAGACCTTTGCCGCCGTCGTCGCCAAGGGGATGACGCTGGCCGGCATGACCCGCATCCTCAGCGAGCCGGTGCGCACGGTCGAGACGTTTTACTCGCCGTATCTGGACGAAACGGGCGGCATCGCCGGCGTGATTGCCCTCTCGCGCGATGTCAGCGCCACCCAGGAGCTGGAGCGGCTGCGGGCCGAGCTGGAGGTCGCCAACCAGCACGACGATTTCCTGTCGATCGCCGCGCATGAGCTGCGCACCCCGATCACGGCGATCAAGGGCTTTGGCGACCTGCTGGCCCGCCGCCTGGAGCCTGGCTATGTGGCCACCGCGCGCGATGCGCAGATGCTGCACAACTTGTCCGCCCAGGTCCTCCGCCTCTCGGCCCTAGTCAACGACCTGCTCGACGTGGGGCGCCTCGGCGGGGGCGAGATGGAGTTGCGCCTCGCGGCCTGTGATCTCGCCGAGGTGGTGCGCGCGGCGGTCGAAAGTGTGCGCCCGGTGGCCGGCCCACGCGAGGCCGATCTCCAGGTGACCGGCACGGGGGGCCCCGTCTGGTGCGATCGGGAGCGGCTAGAGCAGGTCTTTGTCAATCTACTGACGAACGCCCTCAAATATTCGGCCGCGGGGCCGATTATCTGCCGGCTGACGCAGCCGGCCGGCCAGGTCTGTGTCGCGGTCAGCGACCAGGGGGCGGGCATCGCCGCCGCGGACCTGCCGCACGTCTTCGAGCGCTTTTACCGCGCGCATGACGTCTACGCGCACCAGCGCGGCCTGGGACTCGGCCTCTATATCAGCCGCGAGATCGTCGAACGCCACCAGGGCCGGATCTGGGTCGAGTCGGTCCTGGGGCAGGGCAGCACGTTCCATGTCGAACTGCCCCTGTGGACCGCGCCCGCGTAGGAGATCGTGCTATGGTGCGCTTTGTGCGGCAATCGCTGCTCGTCCAGGTCCTCGGCGTCTACTTGCTGTTTGTGGGCCTGGTGCTGGGCACCGGGCTTGCCGTCAATATGGCCGGGCAGGACCAGCTGCGCACCCGGGTGCAGGATGCTGACCTGGCGCTGGCTCAGGCGATTGCCCTGGAAACGGACAGCAAGCTGAGTACCGCCCGCGCCTCGTTGGCCGCCCTGGCCGACCTCGACGCGGTGCGCCACGACGATTCCGCGGCGATGCTGGCCGCGTTTCGCGCCTTTAAGGCCGCGCGGCCCGATGTCGACCGGGTCTACTGGCTTGACGCGGCCGGCATGTTACGCGTGTCCGTGCCGGCGGATGTCCGCACCCAGGACACCGATTTCTCCCAGCAGCCGGTGTTCCAACAGGCGCAGGCGACCACCCTGCCGCGCCTGCAGGCGGGGATCGTGGACCTCACCACCTTCAACGCCGTGGTGGTGATCGCCCAGGCGGTGCGCGATCCGGGCGGGCAGCTGCGCGGCGTGGTCGCAACCAATCTCCTGCTGGACGATTTCAGCGCGCCGCTGCGCACGGTGGTCGATCAGCAGGCGCGGCAGGGGCAGCCCTTGCTGATCAGTATCCTCGACAATCAGGGGCAGCTGATCGCCACGCCGGAGCGGGAGCGGCTGCTGCAGCCGGTCGCCAACGACTTGCCGGGCGCCGGCGAGGCGCTGGCCGGGCACGCGACGACCCGCCTGGGGATGGGGCCGGGCAACCAGGCCTGGCTCTTTAGTGCCGTGCCCGTGCCCAGTGCCGGGTGGGCGGTCGTCGTGCAGCGCCCGGCGGCCGCCGCGCTGGCCATCGTCGCCAACTTTACGACCTGGCTGGGCGGGGCGGCACTGTTGTTTGGCCTGGGCGGGCTGCTGTTTTGGATCGTGCTGCTGCGCCGGGTCATTACCCCGCTCCACGTGCTGGCGACGGCACACCAGGCCTTACCAGCGACCGGCGCCCCCGCGCCCGCCGCGACGGCGCCGCTGATCGGGCGGATCGACGAAATGGGCGGCCTGGCCCGCGCCTTGCGGCGCCTGGAGCAGGATGTCGGGACGCAGCTGGCCGAGCTCCGCACCCTGCTGGCCACGTCGAGTGTGGTGGTCGGTACGCTCGACCCGCGGGCGGTCGTGGCGGCCATTATCCACGAGGTCCGCCGCCTGGTCGATGCCCAGGGCGTAGTCGTCTTGGTGTCCGACGCGGACGGCGTGCTGCGGGTTCTGGCCAGCGAAGGGCATACCGCCGATTATGATGCCCGCGTCCAGCTGACCCTCGATAATCCGACCGCGCCGGCGGTCCGCGCGTTGCGGGAACAGCAGCCGGTGCAAATGATTGCCGGGGCGGGCCGGCCGTTCCCCCCGATCTCCTACGCCGAGGGCTTCCGCGCCGTCCTGGCCATCCCGATCAGTAGCCTGCACGCCGGGGGCGTGGTGCTGCTGGTCCATCGCACCCGGCCCCAGCCGTTCGGCGCCAACGAGGTCGATCTGCTGCTCACTTTCGCGAACTATGCCGCGCTGGCCTGGGAGCACGCCGCGCTGTATGAACGCAGTGACGCGCGGCTGCAGGAGGTGGCCCGGGAGAATGAGCGGCTCTATCGGCAGGCGATGGCGGAAAAACAAATCCTGGCCGCGCTGATGGGCAGCATGAGCGACGGCTTAGTGTTGGCCGGCGCCACCGGCACCGTGCTGTATACGAATCCCGGCGCCCGCATGCTGCTCGGCTGGCCCGACACGCACGCGCCCGACGCGCCTTTGGAGACCATTTATGCCGCATTACGGACCCTGGCCGATCAGCCTGCCGCTTTCGATTCGGCGCGGGCGCTAGCGGAGACCGGCGCCCGTGCCGCCTGGGTCCTGGAGAGCAGCGCCAGTGGGACGTACCAGGCCATCCAGGTGCGGCTGTTCGCGGTGCAGGATGCGGCGGGCGTCGCCAGCGGGCGCGGGCTGCTCCTGCGCGACGTGACCCGGGAGCGCGAGATCGATCAGTTCAAGACGACGCTGCTGGCCGCCGTCGGCCACGAATTGCGCACCCCCCTGGCCGCGATCCAGGGGCATGCCTCGACGTTGCTCCAGGAGGATGTGACCTGGTCCGCGGCCGACCAGCGCCACTTCCTGCGCACGATCAGTAACGAGGCCGACCGCCTGGCCGGGCTGGTCAGCAGCCTGCTCGATCTTTCCCGCCTGGAGGCGGGGTTATTGCTGCTCGCGCGGGCCCCCTGGCAACTGGAAGACCTGGTGACTCGTGCGGTCCGCCGCCTGCACCCCCCGGCCCCGGGGCTGGTGGTCGATCTGCCGGCCGGTCTGCCCGAGGTCCAGGTCGACGGGGCGCGCCTCGAAGTCGTCCTGGGGAATTTGCTGGCGAACGCGCTCGCCTATGGCGACGGCGGGGTGCAGATCACGGCGCGGGCCGGCGCGGAGGAAGTCGTGGTGCAAGTCGGCAACGACGGCCCGGGCCTGGCGCCCGACGAGCTGCCGCACATCTTTGAGCGGTTCTATCGGGCGGCGCGCGGCCGGCAGCAGCGGGCGGGAGGCACAGGACTGGGGCTCGCCATTTGTAAAGCCCTGGTCGAGGCACATGGCGGCCGCATCTGGGCGGAAAGCACCCCGGCCGGCACCACGATTTCGTTTACGCTCGCGATGGCGCCCGCCGCCGCGCGCGCCGCAGCGCTGGGCGCGCGCGGCCCGCAGGGGCCGGGGGGGCCGCGCGCGCGGGGGGGGGCAGGCTAGCATGCTGGGCGCCCCCCACCGTATCCTGGTGGCCGACGACGAAGCCGCGCTGCGTGACTTTATCAGCCGCAACCTGCGCGCCCGCGGCTTCACCGTGCTCGAAGCCAGCAATGGGCTCGAAGCGCTGGCCTTGTGGGAAGCCGAGGCGCCCCATTTGCTGATCCTCGATATTATGATGCCGCGCCTCGATGGTCTGGAAGTCTGTCGCCGCGTGCGCGCGCGCGCCACAGTGCCGATTATTGTGCTGACCGCGCTGGATGCCGAGGCCGATAAGTTGGCCGCCTTTGATCTGGGCGCGGATGATTACCTGAGCAAGCCGTTCAGCGTGGACGAGTTGCTGGCCCGGGTGCGCGCCGTGCTGCGGCGCAGCGGCTGGGGCCCCCCCCCGGACCCAGGGGTGCGGCGCTATGGCGACCTGACGATCGACCTGGCCGGCCGGGCGGTACTCCGGGGAGAGATCCCCATCCATCTCACCCCCACCGAGTTCGCGCTGCTGGAGCAGCTGGTCACCCACCCGAATAAGGTGCTGACCCAGCGGCTGCTGCTCCAGCGGGTCTGGGGCGGCGCCTATGGCGACGAGGCCGAGTACCTGCGCGTCTATGTCGGACGCTTACGGCGCAAGCTAGAGCCCGACCCGGCCAACCCGCGCTACCTGCTCACGGAGCCGGGCGTCGGCTACCGCTTTGTCCCCTAGAAAGTGAGGCGTCTATGCGCGTCCTGGTTTCTGTACTGCTGCGTTGCCTGCTGCTGGGCGGGCTGCTGGCCGCCTGTGACCC
>DATGEF010000431.1:0-13563 GCA_035310405.1 Chloroflexia bacterium
TGACCGCCGAGGCGTACGACGAGTACGAGAAGGCGCAAGGCTAGTATGCCGGGACGGAGTTAACCATGCCCTATATCCCCAATACCGACGCCGATCGGCAGCAGATGCTGGCCAGCCTGGGCCTGACCCGGCTGACGGACCTCTATCGCGAGGTACCGGCCAGCGTGCTCGATCCGGCGATCGCCCTGCCGGAGCCGCTCTCCGAGAGCGAGATCATGGCCGAAATGCGCCGGCTCAGCGAAAAGAACTGTGATGCCGCGCATTATGCGACTTTCCTGGGCGCCGGCTCCTATAACCACTTCAGCCCCGCGGCCGTCTACCGCATCATGTCCCGCGGCGAGTTTTACACCGCCTACACGCCGTATCAGCCGGAGCTCGCCCAGGGCACCCTGCAATGGACCTACGAGTGGCAGACGCTGATCTGTGAGCTCACCGGCATGGATGTCGCCAATGCCGGGATGTGGGATGCCTCGACCGCCATGGCCGAAGCCGCGATTATGGCCACCAATATCACCAAGCGCAAGACGGTCGTCGTCGGCAGTGGCGTGCATCCCCATTACCGGGAAGTGCTGGCGACCTATGCGCCGCCGCACGGCGTGACCGTCCAGACCGTCAAGGCGACCGCCGACCTCGACAACCTGGGATCGGACGTCGCCTGCGTTATCTTGCAACAACCGAACTTTGTCGGCACGATCAACGACCTGAGCACGATGGCGGCCAAGATCCACGCCGCCGGGGCGCTCTTTATCCTCGTCTTCGACGCGATTTCGCTGGGGCTGCTGAAGGCGCCGGGCGAGCTGGACGTCGACATCGCCATCGGTGAGGGCCAATCGCTGGGCGCGCCGCAGCAGTTCGGCGGCCCCTACTCGGGCATGATGGCCGTCAAGGAAAAGTATACCCGCTCTTTGCCGGGCCGCCTGGCCGGGATGACGAAAGACACCCGCGACGGCAAGCGCGGCTTTGTGCTGACCTTGCAGACCCGCGAGCAGCATATCCGCCGCGAAAAGGCCACCTCCAATATCTGTACCAACTCGGCCCTCATTGCCCTGGCCAACACCGCGTACCTGGCCCTGATGGGCAAGTATGGCCTGCGCCGCGTGGCCGAGATCTGTTACAACCGTTCACACTACCTGGCCGGCCAGATCACCCAACTGCCCGGCTTCACGTTGAAAAACGAAGGCCCGTTCTTCAAAGAATTCGTGGTCGAAACCCCGATCCCGCCGGCCGAGCTGAACCATCGCCTGCTGGAGCACAAGATCATTGGCGGCCTGGACGTGAGCGACCTGCTGCCGAACGGCTGGCTGCTGTGCGTCACGGAGATGAATAGCCGGCAACAGTTGGACGGCCTGGTGAGCGCCCTGCGCGCGATTACCGGCGCCGCAGAAGGGCAGGGGAACGGACGATGAGTGTCCTCGATAAAGTGGTGAAGAATGTCACGGAGGCGGTCGACCACGCCGTCCACCCGCAGCACGGCAGCCATCCCCACCCGGTCGATCCCCGGGCCGGGGCCGTCGAGCCGCTGTTATTCGAGCTCAGCGACCCGGGCCGCATCGGCGTCTCGCTGCCCGACGACGACGTGCCGGTCGCGCCGCTGCCGGCCGCCCACCTGCTGCGCGAGCACCTCGATCTGCCGGAGCTTTCCGAGATCGACGTGATGCGCCACTTCGTGCGCCTCTCACAGATGAATTACAGCATCGACAGCGGCTTCTACCCGCTCGGCTCCTGCACCATGAAGTACAACCCCAAGGTCCATGAGGACGTGGCCATCCTGCCGGGCTTCGCCATGATCAACCCGATGCAGCCGGCCGAAACGGTGCAGGGCGCGCTCGAAGTCATGTGGGGCTTACAGGAGGCCCTGACGCAGATCACCGGCATGGATTCGATCACCCTCCAGCCGGCGGCCGGGGCGCATGGCGAGTTCACCGGCATCCTGATCATCCGCGCCTACCTGCATAGCCTCGGCCAGGATCAGCGCGACACCATCCTGGTGCCGGATAGCGCGCACGGCACCAACCCGGCGACGACGACCGCCGCCGGCTTCAAGATGATCACGCTGAAGTCCGATGCGCAGGGCAATGTCGACCTGGAGCAGCTGAGCGCCAACCTCAACGAGCGGACCGTCGGCATCATGCTGACCGTGCCGAGCACGCTCGGCCTCTTCGAGCCGAATATCCTGGAGATCAGCGCGCGCGTGCATCGCGCCGGCGGCCAGGTGTACGGCGACGGCGCGAACCTGAACGCGCTCGTTGGCCATATCCGGCCCGGCGATCTCGGCATCGACGTCATGCATATCAACCTGCACAAGACCTTTACCACGCCCCATGGCGGCGGCGGTCCGGGCGCCGGGCCGGTGGCCATGAAAGCCCACCTGGCGCCGTTCCGGCCCGGGCCGGTGATCGAGCGCTACGAAGCGGACGGTGCCGTCGGCTTCCGCCCGGTCATGCCGGAGCAGAGCATCGGCCGGGTCAAGGCCTTCCTGGGCAACTTCGGCATGTTCGACCGCGCCTACACCTACATCCGCCACCTGGGCCTGCGTGGCCTGCGGCGGGTGAGCGAGAACGCGATCCTCAACGCCAACTATATCCGCGGCCAGCTCGCGGGCACTTACTGGCTGCCCTATGATCGGATCAACATGCATGAGGTGATCCTCAGCAGCAAAAACCTCAAGCGCGATTATGGGATCAAGACCCTCGACGTCGCCAAGCGCCTGATCGACTACGGCTTCCACCCGCCGACGGTCTACTTCCCGCTGATCGTGGAAGAGGCGTTGATGATCGAGCCGACCGAGACCGAGAGCAAGCAAACCCTCGACGACTTCTGCGCGGCGATGAAGGCCATCGCCCAGGAGGCCCGCGAGAACCCGGATCTCCTGAACCATGCACCGCACACCACCAAGTTCGGCCGCCTGGACGAAGTAACCGCGGCCCGCGAGCCGAACCTGCGCTGGCGGCCGGCGGCGCCGAAGTCCTGAGCGCCCGTCCTGCGGGCTGAGTCGCCCGGGTGCGGGCCTCAGCCCTCGGGGCGGGCCTTGTCCATCTGCCTGAGAGGGGGTTAGTATGGAAAAGAATCTAATCATTTCGGATCCCGAGATTATGCTGGGCAAGCCCATCGTCGCCGGTACACGGATCACCGTAGAGCTTATTCTGGAAAAGATGGCCGCCGGTCATAGTATTGAGGACCTTCTTGACGCCCATCCGCGGCTCACCCGCGAAGGGATCTTGGCCGCATTAGCTTTCGCCGCAGCGGCTTTGCGGGCGGATGTAGTCTACCCGACGGCGGCATATCTATCGTGAAGCTGGTCGCCGATCTGCACATCGGCTAGCTCGCGGGGAAATTCATGGATAGTAATCATGCCGATGATGCATTACATTTGCCGATTGAGTAGCGGCACGGCGTGCCGTGCCTGGTGGGATGTGGTGGGGCTCCCCAACGGGCACGGCACGCCGTGCCGCTACGCCGCTTCAACCTAGCGATACCAAAAAGTGCAAATGTAGGGATTGGGAAGGTATAAGAGGTGAATAAATTCACACTACCGATTATTATCGAAAAAGATCAAGATGGCTATTTTGCTTTCTGTCCGGTGCTGCAAGGGTGCTACACGCAAGGTGGCTCTTATGAAGAAGCTCTTACTAATATCGAGGATGCGATGCGACTTCATATTGAGGATCGTCTTGCCAACGGCGAGTCCATTCGTGTCAGTGAAATGGTGAGTTTGGCGACGTTAGAGGTACAAGTTTGAGCTCTAGGTATCCCAAGCTAGTAGATAACATTCATAATAAAGATTGCTCTTTAATGAACCGATGGTGTGTTTTATTAGCAGAAAGCATAAGATTTGTCATTCTGAGCGCAGCGAAGAATCCGTTGGGGCGTGCCCCCGCGGCCCTAATGGGGCGATCTGGGGGACAAACCGGGGCGACAGCGGTCGCGTGGCCAGCAGCCCGCCGGCCCCGCCCCGATCCGGCGGGCGACGGATTCTTCGCGGAGTTTACCCTTGAGCGCAGCGAAGGGCTCAGAATGACAGATTCTTTGCTATCTTTGCTAATATTTATATCTACATATGATCGCCGCGCGGCGTAAACGGAGTAGTATTCTCGCGGACGCTGGCTTAACAGTCGACGAATTTATGCAGTTGCTCAAAGGAACGGTATAATCCCGCTATGCACTGGCGCTTGATTATCACCCCGCCCGAGCCGGGCTACTCCAATATGGCGCTGGACGAGACGCTGCTCGAATCCGGGATCGCCGGCGGGCCGCCCACGGTGCGCTTTTTTGCCTGGCAGCCGGGCTGCCTGTCGGTGGGCACCAACCAGCCGCTCGAGTCGCAGATCGACGTCGACTGGGTGCGGGAGCAGGGCTACACCCTGGTGCGCCGGCCGACGGGCGGGCGGGCGGTGCTGCACGACGGCCCCCGCGAACTCACCTATAGCCTCGTGGCCCCCGTCGACGACCCGCGGGTCAGCGGCGGGGTGGTCGAGAGCTACCGCAAGATCAGCAGCGGCCTGGTGGCCGGCCTGGCGCAACTGGGGCTGGCCGCGCGCATGGCCGAGCCGCCCGCCGTGGCGGCCGCGCGGGGCGGGTCGCCCCTGGCCGCGGCCCGCGCCGAGCTGGCCGCGCGCCGTAACGCCCGCCCCAACCCGGGCCATAGCGACCCCGCGGGGGCCGTCTGCTTCGACGAGGCGACCGATTACGAGATCACGGTGGCGGGCCGCAAAGTCATCGGCAGCGCCCAGACCCGCCGGGGCGGCGTCCTGCTCCAGCAGGGGTCTGTACTGCTGGAGGCCGACCTGGAGCGCTGGGCGCGGGCCTTCCGCCACCCCAGCGAGGAGGCGCGCAAGCGGGCGCAAACCCATCTCACCCTGCGCATGGCGGGCCTCAACGACTTTCTACCCACGCCGCTGCGCCGCGACCAGGTGGCGGTGGCTTTGCAGGCGGGCCTGGAAGCGGCGCTGGACCTGACCCTGGCGCCGGGCCATCTCACCCCGGCGGAGCTCGCCCGCTGGGATGCCCTGGTGGCCGGCAAATACGCAACCGACGCGTGGACGTTGCGCAAGTAACGAGGGGTCAGGGGTCAGGGGTCGGGGATCGGGTACGAAAAAGCCTCGACTGGGGATCGGGTACGAAAAGCCTCGACTCCTGATCCCTGACCCCCGACCCCCGACCCCTACGAACGCGAGGACCCTATGGATACTGGAGTCGACGAAATGTACGAATACGATGTGGTGGTGATTGGCGCGGGACCCGGCGGGGAAGCGGCCGCACTCGACGCCGGGCTGCGGGGCGCCAGCACGCTGGTGATCGAGAAAGATCGGCGCCTGGGCGGCACCTGCCTCTTGCGCGGCTGCATCCCCTCGAAGACGCTGGTCAAGACGGCCGAGCTCCTCTCGGAGATGCGCCATGCCGCGGACTTCGGGATTACCGCCACGGCGGCGCCGAACTGGGAGGGCATCGTCGCGCGCAAGGACAAAGTGGTGACCGGGCTGACTCTCGGCCTCAACGACCTGTTCAAGGCGCGCAAAGTCACCCGGCTGCAGGGCACGGCGCGGCTGCTGGCCCCGGGGAAGATCCTGGTGCAGGGATCGCACCAGTACAGCGGGCAGGCCCTCACCGTGCGCGCCAAGCAGATCATCCTGGCCACCGGCTCGGCCACCGTGCTCGGCACCGAAGTCCCCGGCGGGGATTCGCCGCGCGTAATCACCAGCGACGAGATACTCGACATGGACCTGACCTTGCGGTCCCTGCCCACCTTGCCCAAAAGCATGGTCATCATCGGTGGCGGCATCGTCGGCATGGAGTTCGCCTCGATCTTCGCGGCGTACGGCACGAAAGTCACCGCCGTGATCACCTCGCCCCGCGTGCTGCGCAATGTCGACGAGGAGATCGCCCGGCGCTTCGCGCTGCTGCTGAAGCAGGCCGGCGTCGAAACGCTGCTCAAGACCAGCGTGCAGGAGTTCCGCGACCGCGGCGATCATCTCGACGTGGTGGTCCAGACCGAGGGCAGCGCCGAGCCCCGCGTGGTGACCTGCGAGTACGCCCTCTACGCCAAGGGCCGGGTGCCCTACACCCAGGGGCTAGGGCTCGACGATCTGGGCATCGCCACGCAGCGGGGTTATATTACGGTCGACTCGCATATGCGCACCAACGTGCCGGGTATCTACGCGATCGGCGACGCGGTGCCCGGGCACATGCTGGCCCATGTCGCTTCCTATGAAGGCGAGGTGGCCGTGGACAACATCCTGGGTCACCCGCGGGAGGCCGATTATCGCGCGGTCCCCGATTGCATCTTCACCATCCCCGAGATCGCCAGTGTGGGTCTGACCGAGGCCGTGGCCAAAGAGCAGGGCATCCCGGTGCGCGTCACCAAGTTCCCGTTCGCCGCCCTGGGCCGCGCCCAGGCGATCGGTGAGCCGCATGGCCTGGTCAAGCTCGTCTGCCACGCCGAGGACCGCACCGTGCTCGGGATGCAGATCCTGGGCGCCCATGCCAGCGACGTCATCGCCGAGGGCACGCTGGCGGTCCAGCAGCGGGTCACCGCCGAGGAGATCGCCCACACGATGCACGCCCACCCGACTATGCCCGAGGCGGTGCAGGAAACGGCCATTGCCCAGATCTTCGGCTCGCCGCTGCACGTCAACATGACGACGCGGGGGTAACGGGTCCGTAACAGGAACCACCACCACAGTGATGCTCAAGCTCATGGTCTACTCCTTGGGGCTGGCCCTGCTGACCGGTGGGTTACTGGCCGGCTGTACAGCACTTGCGCCCCAACCCGCCCCGCCCGGCGGGCTGGTATCGCCCACCCCTGCTAAATGTGAGTGGGTTAACTACCTCGTCCCCACAACGACAACTCAATTCCGTCTCCAGGCCCTTTTTGGAATCGCGGCGGCGGCCCCCACCGATGTCTGGGCGGTGGGGTGGCGTGAGCAAGGGAGCCTTCAAGAGCTGACGCGTGTAGTGGAGCACTGGGATGGTTTAGCCTGGCACCTGGCCCCGGATTCTACGGAGCCGGGCACCGGGCGGTTCCTGGCGGTACAGGTGAAAGCTGCCGATGACGTTTGGGCGGTCGGCATTTCCGACTCTTATAGTGCCTCCTTCCCGCCCATACGGGAAACCTCATCTGGGCTAATGGAACATTGGGATGGCCACAGTTGGAGTGCAATGCCTAGTCTCCGCTCGGACCCCTACCCAGCAGGAAGCGCTTTCTATGCTGTAGCGGCGATTTCGAGCCACGACATCTGGGCGGTGGGATTCTCGACTCCAGACAGCAGACTTTTCAATGGCCTCACGGCCCATTGGGATGGCCTAAGCTGGCGCATCGTGTCCAACCCCGTCCCTTTCCAGGGCGCAAATAACACCGTTCTCAAAGGGGTAGCGGCGATCGCGACGGATGATGTTTGGGCCGTCGGGGACTCTGACGGCACCCTGACGCTCCATTGGGATGGTCTCGCCTGGCGGGTGGTGCCGAGTCCCAGCCCCCGCCTGGGAGTACCCAGGCTGGAGGGCGTGGTGGCGCTGGCGGCCAATGATGTCTGGGCGGTGGGCAGCACGGGAGAGGATCACTTTCGACAGTCTTTAATTGAACACTGGGATGGCCGGACATGGAACGTCGTCCCCAGCCCAGCGGCTGAGCCGGTGGATAGCGAGTTGTTGGGGCTGGCAGCGGCCACGCCGGATGATATCTGGGCCGTCGGCATTCGCCACCGGCCGGACGGGGCCAAGTCGCTGGTCGAGCATTGGGATGGCCACGCCTGGCGTGTGGTGCCCAGCGCCAATGTCGACTCGGGAAAGGCCCTGAGCGACACCGGGCTCAATGCGGTGGCTGTACGCGGCGACGATGTTTGGACCGCCGGCTACTTTAGCCATTATCAGAACGGGCCAGAGCAAATGTTGATTCAGCACTGGAATTGTGGTACCCGTATAACTCCTCTGAGCCTGACCGGCAAGCCCTAGATTCCTGAGCGTTTGTCGCGATGCCCGAGGGGGCCGGATCGATATCCGGCCCCCTCGGGCATCGCGGCTACTTATAGCTCATGACCAGCACGTGCGTCTGTTTGGGGAGCTCGCCCTTTTTGAGCCGCACCACGTTGGGCAGTTGGGCCGGCGGCGGGCGGCCGATGAAGCCGTCCACCGGCACTAACGGCAGGCTGGCGGGGGTGCGATCGGTCCGATAGTGCATCGGGATCACCAGGCTCGGGTGCAGCTGGTCGACGATCTGGCGCGCCTGCA
Organism: Chloroflexia bacterium; assembly: GCA_035310405.1. GTDB lineage: Bacteria > Chloroflexota > Chloroflexia > QHBQ01 > JAICKM01 > JAICKM01. The sequence goes on from DATGEF010000431.1 coordinate 8,224, forward strand.
GCCCATCGATCGTGAGACCGCCCCCGCCGACCGGGATCATCAGGATATCGGGGTGGCCCAGCTCCTGCAGCTGCTTGTCGCTGAGTTCCAACTGGCCCAGGTCGCCCAGGTGGACGATGTGGAAGCCGTCCATGTCGACGACCCACATCGCGTTCTCGCCGTGTGTGCGGCCATTGGTGGTGTCGTGGAAGGACGCGACGTCGCGGACGGCCGCCGTTTTCACGCTCTGCTGCAGCGGCTGAAAATTGCCGTCCGGGGCCAACCCGACATAGTTGGGCACGCCGCCGGGCACCACCTGGGTGAAGGTGTGGTCCGCATGCAGGTGGCTGATCAGCAGGGCGTCGAGTTGATCGAAGAACGGTAGATGATAACCGAAGTCGGGTCCCACCGGGTCGATCAAGATCCGCACATCTTCGCCGCCGAGCAGCAAGAAACACGACTGGCCGAACCACTGGATGGTCAGGTAGCCCTCTTGCGGCAGCGCGGGCGCCGCATCGGCCGGGCCGCCGGTGCCCACAGCCGGGGGCGGGGTGGGCGTGGCAGTGGCGTCGCTGGGGCCCGGGATCCCCGGGCTGGGCGTGGCCGATCCCGTGGCCGTGGCGGTCAGCGCCGGCACGGCGGTATCGGTGGCCGGTATCGGGGTATCGGTCGGGGGCAGCGGGGTGGCCGAGGGCGGGGCCGGGGTGGCCGAGGGCGGCACGGGCGGCGGCGTGACCGTCGGCAGGCCGGGGATGGGCGTATCGGTCGGCGCGGGCGACGGCGGCAGCGCGGTGTTCGTCGGCGGCGCGGCGCCGGTGGGGCTGGGCGGCCCGGGCGTGGCCGTGACCACGATCACCTGGAGGGTGGCCGTCGCCTGGGGCGTCGTGGTCGCCGGCAGGATGGTCGCGGTCGGCGTCGCCGTCGGCGGGACGACGGCGGGGGTCTTATTGTTGTTCAACAAAAACACCAGCAGCCCGAGCAACGCCAGGGCCGCGACGCCGCCGACGATCCAGGGCAGGGGCCCGGGGCCGCGGCTGGCGGCGGGATAGATCGGGCCGCTGGCGACCGGGGGGATGGGCACTCCTTGCACCGGCGTGATCGGCGTGGCCACGGTCGGATCGCTGGGCGTGCTCGCCGGCCCGGCCCAGGGCGCGGTGGGCGGCACGGGCGTGCCCGCCGGCGGCGTTGCCCAAGGCGGGGGCGCCCCGGCCGGCGGGGTCCCCGGCGCATTGGCCGGGTCGTCGGGCGGGAAGGCGCGGGTGGGCTGCCCGGCGTCGGGCGGCCCGCTGGGGTCGGATGGGTTATTGGGATTGGTCATACGCTTTCCTCCTAGACCGGCGTGCGGTCCCGATACCCAGGCGCTTGCAACTAATGTGCCATGCTGTGGTATAATAGAAGGAATAGCAAGTTTGTTCTACTCAGAAAGCAACGGGGCGCGGCGCTCTGCTGGGGCGAGGGGTCGATTGGTCGTGACAGATGGCGTGGATCGGGTGATCTCCGGGCGAGCCGGCGACGAGGAGCGGGTGATCGAGCAGAGCCTGCGCCCCAAGCGGCTCGTCGAGTATATCGGGCAGGAGAAGGTCAAAGAGAGCCTGGAGATCGCCATCGCGGCGGCTAAGGCGCGCGGCGAGGCGCTGGACCATGTGTTGCTGCACGGGCCACCGGGCCTGGGCAAGACGAGCCTGGCCAATGTCCTGGCCAACGAGATGGGCGCCCAGCTGAAGACGACCTCCGGGCCGGCGATTGAGCGCCCCGGCGACCTGGCCTCGATCCTGACCAACATGCAGAAGAGCGAAGTCCTCTTCATCGACGAGATCCACCGCCTGAACCGCGCGGTCGAAGAGGTCCTCTACCCGGCCATGGAGGACTTCGCGCTCGACATCATCATCGGCAAGGGCCCGAGCGCGCGGAGCTTGCGGCTCAAGTTGCCCCGCTTCACGGTGATCGGCGCCACGACCCGGCTGGCTCTCCTCTCCTCGCCGCTGCGCGACCGGTTCGTCGCCCCCTTCCGGCTCGAATTTTATACCCAACAGGCGATGGAGACGATCATCAACCGCTCGGCCAGTATCCTGAAAGTGCCGATCGACAGCACCGGCACGATCGAGATCGCCCGGCGCGCGCGGGGCACGCCCCGGATCGCCAATCGCCTGCTGCGCCGGGTGCGCGATTACGCCCAGGTGCGGGCCGGCGGCAGCATCACCGGCGCCGTGGCCGTGGAGGCGCTCAACCGCATGGAGGTCGACCCGCTCGGCCTCGACGAGACCGATCGGCGTATCTTGCTGACGATCATCCAGAAGTTCGGCGGCGGGCCGGTCGGCGTCAACACCATCGCGGCGGCCACCAGCGAAGACGAAGCGACGATCGAGGATGTCTACGAGCCCTACCTGATCCAGCTCGGCTTCCTGCACCGCACGCCCCGCGGCCGGGAGGTGACCCCGGCCGCCTACACCCATCTCGGCCTGGGCCCGCCCGGCCGGCGGGGCGACAACACGATCCAGGAGCGCCTGCCGTTCTGATTTCCGACGACTGACGACTGACGACCGACGACTGACGACCGACGACCGACGACTGACGACTGACGACTGACGACCATGGACATAGGCGACCTGGGCAAATGGCTGGTGGCAGCGGGCATCGGTATCGCGGTGCTCGGCGGCATCCTTTGGCTGCTCGGGCGCCTGCCGTTCGCCGGGCGCTTGCCGGGCGATATCAATGTACAGGTCGGCGGCGTGAGCTGCTTTGCGCCCCTGGCGACGATGCTGCTGTTGAGCCTGATCCTGACGATCGTGCTCAACGTGCTACTGCGGCTGTTCCAGAAGTAATGCCCTGCTGATGCGCACCCGCGATTTCGATTACGACCTCCCCGCCGCGCAGATCGCTCAGACGCCGGCCCAGCCGCGCGATTCCTCGCGCCTGCTGGTGGTGCCACGCGCGGGCGGCCCCGTCGCCCACCAGCGCTTCACCGACATCCTCACCTACCTGGCGCCCGGCGACCTGCTGGTGGCCAACGAGAGCCGCGTCCTGCCGGCCCGCCTCTTTGGCCATAAAAGCAGCACCAGCGGGCGCGTCGAAGCCTTGCTGCTGCGCCCCGCGGCCGAGCAGCCGGATGCGGACGGCGGCCTGGCCCCCCCGGCGGATGGCAACCGGGTCTGGGAGGCGCTGGTCAAGCCGGGCCGTAGCGTCCGCCCGGGCATCCGCCTGGTGTTTTCGACCGCGGCGCGCGACGGCCGGCCCGGCCCGCCCGCGGGCGCCGTGCTGGAGGCGGAGGTGGTGGGCCGCACCGCAATCGGCGGGCGGCTGCTGCGCTTCGATCAGCCGCCGGAGCCCTGGCTGGAGAAGATCGGGGTCCTGCCGCTGCCGCCGTACATCCATACCCCCCTGGCCGACCCCGAGCGCTACCAGACGGTCTATGCCCGGGTCCCCGGCTCGGCCGCCGCCCCGACCGCGGGCCTCCATTTCACGCCGCGGCTGCTCGCGGCCCTGCGGGACAAAGGGATTGGCTGGGCGACAGTCACGCTGCATATCGGGCTCGATACTTTCCGCCCCGTGCAGGAAGACGACCCGCGCACCCACCCGATGCACCGCGAGTGGTACGAGCTGCCCGCGGCCACCGCGGCGGCGATCAACGCGGCCCGCGCCGCCGGCCGCCGGGTCGTCGTCGTCGGCACCACGACGGTGCGCGTGCTGGAGACCGTCGCCCAGGAGCAGGGCCTCGGCGACCCGCCCGGGCGCGAACTGCGCCCGGCCGCGGGCTGGAGCCAGCTGTTTATCTATCCGGGGTTCCACTTCCGGGTCACGGACGGCCTGGTGACCAACTTCCACCTGCCCCGCTCGACCCTCCTGATGCTGGTCAGCGCCCTGGTCGGCCGCGAGCGCCTGCTGGCGGTCTATGCCGAGGCCGTGCACGAAGGCTACCGCTTCTATTCCTTTGGCGACGCCATGCTCATTCTTTAGCAGGGGCGCCGCGGCTCATCCGGTCCCGGTCCGCAGCATCGCCATCGCCTGGACATCGGCTTCGGCTATTCTAGCACAGCGGCCCGGGCATCGCAACCGCGGCGCTCCGTTGTTCCATGCTGGCCCCCGGCCCGGCGACCTGCTATAATACCATACCTAATGCCGGATCACGCCAGCTATTGGGGAATGAGGAGTGAGCACCCCCAGGTGCGAACGGGTCGCGCCCCGCCGTTCGCACCTGGGGGTGCTCACTCCTCGGTACCTGACCCCAACAGGTCACCGGAACCTGCACTAATGGGTTCCCTCACTGCCTATCCGGCCATCTGCCGAGCAGGAGACATGTTCAATGAATCAAACACCATCCAACCAAGATTGGGCGCGCAGAGATATAATCATGGCCCTGCTTAACATTCTGCTGGGACTTGTCATGATCGCGCAAGGGATGTTTGGTGGATGGCGGGGGTTTGAAATGCTGGCGGGCAGCGGGTTGCTGATGCTCGGGTTGGTGCAGGGGTGGAGGGCTGTCCAGATGCGGCGCAAACGCGAGTAAGAGATTGATCCTTTAGAAGACACCGGCAAGCTAAGAAGGTAGGCCCTTGCGTATCCCGCACAACGCTATGGCAGACACCACCCGTGTTGCGCATCTCCTGGGCCGCGTGGGCGGGCAGGCCGGCGCGGCGGCCCTGGTCCTGGCGCCGGACGGCACGGCGGTGCTGGACGAGTATCGGTATCGGGCCGACGAGATCTTTCCGCTCGCCAGCAGCTTCAAGCTGTTTGTGCTCCAGGGCCTGCTGGAGGAGGTGGCCGCCGGCCGCTGGAGCCTGGAAACCGCGATCCCGACCGTGCGCGCCCACGCCTCCCTGGGCGACCGCAAGCCGGCACTCTCCCCGCTGCGGCGCCTGGCCCAGACCATGATCTATCACAGCGGCAATACGGCCAGCGATGTCCTGTTCAAGCGCCTGGGGCTGGCGGCGCCTGGCCGCCTCATCGGCCGCCTGGGCCTGGCCCCGACCCGGGTGGTGCTGCCGACGCGCGAGTATTATGTGATTGTCGGCGGCCTGGACCCCGAGTTCCCCGGCGACGACCTGCTCGCCGCCACGGCGCGCTTTGCCGCGCTGGCGCCGGAAGCGCAGGTGGCCTGTATCGAGCGGGTGGCGCAGCGGGCGGCCGGGCTCAGCATCCAGGAGATCGAGCGGGCGACCGAGCCTTTCTACCGCTACACCCATTACGACCGCCGCGCCACCTATACCATTCTGGACCAGATCGACAACGTGAGCACCCCCGGGGCCATGGTCCGCTTCCTGCGTTATCTGTATGGGGGGGGCGACCTGCCGCCCCCCCTGGCCGCCGAACTGCGCCATATCCTGGCCCGGGGGGATGAGGCCCGCGACACCGGCTGCTTTCACG
>DATGEF010000432.1:0-5098 GCA_035310405.1 Chloroflexia bacterium
ACCGACGACCGACGACCGACGACCGACGACCGACGACCGACGACCGACGACCGACGACTGACGACCGACGACCGACGACCGACGACTGACGACCGACGACTGACGACTGACGACTGACGACTGACCATGGAAGCACAAGCGAGCATCATCATCTATAAGGGACCGGCGGTGCTGGAGCGGGCTTTCCTCGCGGCGGGCCTGGCCGGCGCCATCCTGGCTTCGCAGCTGCTGCCCGGCTACCCGACCGAGTGGCGCGCCTTGCTGCCCCTGGCCGTGCTGGGGCTCGGCCTCTGGAGCACGATCGTCGCCTATTTCGCCGCGGTGGCCGTCCTGGCCTACCCGATCTGGCAGCTCTCGCCGTACCTCATGGTGCTGTTCATCGCCGTCGCGATCATCCCGCACCGGCTGATCTTCGACAATCTCGCCCTGATGCTGGCGATTGTCTGGAGCCCCGTCCTGGCCGCCGTGCGGCTCGAATTGGCCATCCCCATCCTGGTCGGGGTGCTGGTCGGCGCCGGCCGCGGCGCCCTGGCCGGCGCGCTGACCGCGCTCTGGATCAAGCTCTATGCGGCGATGAGCGGCAACCCGCTCGACTTGCTGTTGCTCACCGGCGGGCCGGGCCACCCGGCGGAGGTCGCGCGCCGCTTTGCGGGCGCCGGCTCGCTCGACACGTTGCAGCTGATCGCCGCCCCGTTCGCGCCGAATTCGAGCGAGCTGCTGGCCAATCTCTTGCAACTGGCCGGGCTGGCCGGGGCCGGGGCGGCGGCCGGCTGGCTGGCCGGCTGGGGGCGGGCGCGCCTCGTCGTGCGCGACCTCGACGAGGCGCCGCCGGCCTGGTGGCGCCTCGGCCAGCGCCTGTTTTGGACCGGCCTGCTCCCGATCGCCGTGGCCGCCCTGGTGACCGCGGCGGCCCTGCTGCTGGTCCCCTTCGCCGTGGGCCGGCCCTTGAGCGATCTGGGCGTCCACCAGGCGCTTGACCTGCTGCTGGTGAAGCTGGGGCTGGGCGGGACCGGGGTGCTGGCCGTGGTCGGCCTGGTGCTGGCCGCCCAGCCGCTGCCCCCGGGCGGCCGCCGCCCGGCCGATCGGGCCGCGGCGCGCCCGGTCGTGCTGCCGCCGCCCGATTTGACGCCGATCAAGACCGGGGGCTTTGTGCCCGCCTGGGCGGCGGAGGCCGGCCTGGCGCCGCCCCGGCCCCCGGCCGCCCCGGACCCGGCTGAGCCCGAGGACCTGGTCGATTTATTGATGACCCTGGAGCCCGGCTACACGGGCGCGGGCCTCGGGGCGCACGGGACGGAGGCGCCCCACCGCCCGACGGGCTCGCCGGCGGGTGTCCGGCCGCCGGCACCCATCGCGAGGGATATCGCGATTGAAGTGGACTGAGTATGCGTAACCAGGCAGACCAGAATACGCGGACGGGGAACGTGGGCCACCGGTCCACGCCGCGCGGCCGGACCCGAGGCTGGGGCTTGCGCCTGTTCGGCCAGCGCACCCCCGACGGGATGCCGTCGCCCGCGCCCGGCCCGCTGGGGCACTTCTCGGAAACCTGGATCTCCCGCCTGCTGATCGGCGGCGCCTTGCTGCTGCTCGCGATCGTGTTCCCGCTGCAATGGCTGCGCACCCCCACCCTGGTGGTGCGCGCCAATGTCGGCACCTTTGCCCCCCATCCGGGCGTCGCCGCCCCAGAGGCCCCGGGCGCGTCGACGGGCGCGGTCACCGCCAGCTATGATCTGTCGGAAGACGCGGATATCAGCGCCTGGGTGTATGACGCGGCCGGCGCCGTCGTCAAGACGCTGCTCACCGAAAAGCACGAGAGCGCCGGCCCCCACTTCATCCTCTGGGACGGGACCACCGATAACGGCACGATTGCCCCGGACGCGGCCTACCGCATTGCCGTCACGGCCAAGGGCCCCGCGCGCTCCACGAGCGGCAACGTCACCGTGACCGTGGATACCACGCCGCCGGCCGTCAAGTTGGTCAACCTGGCGGACGGCGAAAAGCTGAAGACCGCCGACCTCGTGGTGCAGGGGCTCACCGAGCCGGGCGCCACGGTGCAGTTCGCCGACGGCGGCGCGCTGATCACCGCCGATGGCGGGGGCGCCTTTACCCTGCACCGGCCGCTGGTGCATGGCACCAATACCTTCACGGTGCTCGTGCGCGATGCCAGCGGCAATGAGACGACCGTCGCCCGCACGGTGGAGCTGCTCGATCGCCCCCCGGCCATCAAAATTGACACCCCGGTCGATGGGGCCTGGACCAACCAGAAGCTGGTCACGGTCTCCGGGCAGGTGGACCCCGGCAGCACCGTCAGCGTCAACAACCAGGAGACAGCCGCGGGCCCCGATGGCCGCTTCCATGTCGACGTCGTGCTGGACGAGGGTGCCAATAACCTCGCCGTCGAGGCCACCGACCCGGTCGGCAACAAAGCCCGCGTCGAGGAGCGCGTCAATCTCGATACCCGCCCGCCGGCCATCCAGATCGACAGCCTGGCCGACGACGCCACGGTGCATACCGCCCAGGTGCATCTCTATGGCCTGACCGACCCCGGGGTCAAGCTGAGTGTCCAGGGCCGCCTGGTGGTCGTCGACCAGCAGGGGCACTTCGACACCCCGGTCGACCTGATCGTCGGCGCCAATACCATCCATCTCGAAGCGCAGGACCAGGCCGGCAACGTCACGGCGCTGGACCGCAAAGTGCGCTACGACCTGTCGACCTCGTCCTTCCCGGATCTGCCGATTACCGGGGCGGCCACGGCCCTGGCGATTATCGTGCTGGCCTGGGTACTGTTCGGCGGCTGGTTCTCGTCGGTCTCCCTCAAGCTGGCGACCGATCGCCCGGCCTTCGCGCCCGGCCGCTATGGCGTCGGCCAGACCGAGCGGATGCTGATCACGTATTCGCTCTCTAAGCGGGCGCGCACCACCCTGCAGGTCGTCGACGGATCGGGTGCCCTGGTCACCACGCTGCTGCGCACGGCGCCGCGCTCGGCCGGCGACCACCAGCTGCTCTGGGATGGCGCCACGGCCCAGGGCACCTTTGCGCCGCCGGGGAAATACGTGATCCAGGCCCAGGCCCGCACCCTCACCTCGGCGGTCAGCACCAGCGCGCCGCTCACCGTCGTCGGCGGGGCGGCCGCCGGCAGCGTGAGTGTCGGCGGCTATGGCGGCTATCCCCCGCCGGCCCCCGGCGGTGCCGCGCCCCCGGCCCGCTATACCTACGGCTACGGCGAGCGCGGCACGACCACCGGCGAGACCACCACGCCGCCTGAGCGCAACATCCTGCGCGGCGACCGGGGATGATCGGGCCGCCCGATCGCTTCACCCAGTTGGTCCAGGCCGCCGAGGCCACCGGTGCCACCACGAAGCGGCTGGAGAAAGTCGCCATCCTGGGCGCGTATCTGGCCGGTCTGAGCGATACCGACCTGCCGATCGCCGCCCGGTTCCTCAGCGGGCGGCCCTTCCCGGCCCATGATGCCCGCACCCTGAATATCGGCGGGGCCGCCCTGATCGCCGTCGTCTGCAGCCTGGCCGGGCTGCCGCCGGAAGAGTATGGCGCCCTCCATGTCCGCCACGGCGATATCGGCGACGCGGCCGCCGCGATCTTGCCGGCCCAGCCCGCCCAGCCCGATCCGCCCCTCACCCTGGCCGGCGTGCAGGCGGCGTACGACACCCTCGCCGCCACCCCCGGCACCACCGCCAAAGCGGAGTTGCTGCGCGCCCTCCTGGCCCGGGCCACGCCGGCCGAGGCCCGCTACCTGATCAAGATCGCCACCGGCGAGATGCGCACCGGGGTCAAAGAGAGCCTGGTCGAGGACGCCCTCGCTCGCCTGGTGGGCGAGCAGGTGTCGGCCGTCCAGGCCGCTAATATGCTGATTGGCGACATCGGCGCGGTGGCCCTCCGCGTCCGGCACGACACCCTGGCCGGAGCCACGCTCCAGCTCTTCCACCCCCTCAAGAGCATGCTCGCCACGCCCGTCCAGCGCCCAGCGGAGATTCTCGCCGCCATGCCCACCGCCCTGGCCGTGCTAGTCGAGGATAAATACGACGGCGTGCGCGCCCAGGCCCACAAGCAGGGCGACCGCGTCGAGCTCTATTCGCGGACCCTCGACCCCGTGACCCACCGCTTCCCTGAGATCGTCGCCGCGCTGGCCCGGCTACCCGGCGATTTCGTGCTGGACGGCGAGGCCGTGGCCTATGATCCGCAGGCCCGGCGGTGCCTGCCCTTCGCGGCCTTGCAGAAGCGGCTGGGCCGCAAGACCGTCTCGCCCGCGCTGCTCGCGGCCACCCCCGTCGCCTTTATGGCCTTCGACATCCTCTACCAGGATGGCAGCGTGCTGCTTGACCAGCCGCTCCAGGAGCGCCGCGTCCACCTGGAAGGGCTGATCGGCGTGGGGGACGCGGCCCTGGTGCCCGGCCTCCAGATCGGGGTGCCCCTCGCCGACTTGCAGAACCCGGCGGTCGCCGAGCCGCGCCTCGACGCCCTGTTTGCCGCGGCCCGCGCCCGCGGCAATGAAGGCCTAATGGTGAAAGATCCGCTGTCCCTCTATAGCCCGGGCCGCCGCGGCCGGGCCTGGGTCAAAGTGAAACGGGCCCTCGCCACGCTCGACGTCGTGGTCACCGCGGTGCAATGGGGCCAGGGCCGCCGCCACCATCTGCTGAGCGACTACACCTTCGCCGTCCGCGACGGCGATCGCCTGCTCAACGTCGGCAAAGCCTATTCCGGCCTGACCGATGCCGAGCTGGCCGAGCTCACCGCGTGGTTCACCGCCCACACCTTGCACGATTTCGTGGCCGGCCGGGTCGTCGAGCCGCAGATTGTCATCGAGGTGGCCTTCGACGTGGTGCAGGCCAGCCCCCGCCACAAAAGCGGCTACGCCCTCCGCTTCCCGCGCATCGTGCGCCTGCGCCCCGACAAGCCGGTCAGCGAGATCAACACCCTCGCCGACGTCCGCGCCCTGGTCCCCCCCACCGCCGGCTGACCGACCGCGGGCGCTTTAACGCGCCGGGCCTGTAAGCAGCCTTACAGCAGGGATCGGCCCGCTGGGTTAGACTGGGGATAACATTCATAATCAGGATTGCTCTTCAATGAGTCAACGATGTATTTT
>DATGEF010000433.1:0-2353 GCA_035310405.1 Chloroflexia bacterium
GGCCCGATCGCCACGGGATCGAGCTGGGTCCAGGGGATACAGCCATCGCCTAGCGCCCGCCTCAGGCCCACCAGGCGCAGGATGCTATTGGTCGGGCCTTCCAGCCCGAGGCGCCGCAGCATGGCGCGCGGGGTGGCGTCAATGCCGACCAGGCGGTAATGCCCGTTCGTGCGCGCCAGCTGCAGATCATGGACCCGCACCACGCGCCGGCCATGCACGTCGATAATTTGCCGGTCCATCACCTGCTGCGCCAGCCGGATCTCATCACCCCGCGGCTCGTACATCGCCAGGTCCCGCAAGCGCTCGCGGAGCACGATCGTCTGCTCGTCGAGCTCGGCGATGTCGACGGCCGCGATCAGGAAGTCCTGGTTCTGGCGGCGCAGGCCGATGGCCACGACGGCCGGGTAGCCTTCCACGGGGTCGACGTAGACATCGGTGCATTTGCCGACGACCTCGCCCCGCCCGTCACGGACGGGCCGGTTCAATAGGGCACTCAAAAAGGGCATTAAAATCCACCTCCCTTCTGCTCGTCTGCATGAGGGGGTGGGCAGTCGACGATCATGGGCCGCCCGCCGCGGCCAGGCATCCGATCCCTAGCCGCCAGGCGTCACCGCACCCGGACGGCGTGCCGCCCGGCTCGTGACAAACCGGCCCCCATTCCGGGGTTGTCTCTTCCGTTGTGTGCTGTTCTGCATCAAGCCCGCCCACCTGGTCGTCCGCGCGCCCGCCAGCACCAGCGTGGGCCCAATTAGTGGACCGCAGTCCATACTCATACGTTTGCTCTTTCTACGATAAGCGCCGATCAGCCCCCGCGCCGCTCTTGATGCCGAGCGATCGCCGACGGACTGCGCGCAAAGCGATGCGGTCCCAGGCCGGGACGCCCCTCTAGTGCTTAGTATACGCCTGCGGGCGGTGCTTGTCAACGGGACGCGTCGCGGGTTTTGCCTTCCAGGGCGCCCAGGCTGCCCATGGCCGCCCAGATAAAATCGTCGACCGACATATTGCCGGCCTGCAGCAGGCGCCCCAGCAGGTGCGGCAAGACCTCGCGGACCAGCGTGCTCTGCTGCTCGGCGCTGAGCCCCTCCAGGAAGCGGTCGACCACATGCTCCAGCAGGCTGCGGCGCTCGTCCGGCGCCAGGGTGGCCAGGGCTTTCTCGGCCATGGTCTGCATCAGCTGGCTGCGCTCCGCCGGGTCTAGCTTGGCCAGCGCCTGGTCCATCAGGTTTTCGAGTAAGCTCAAGGTTCCTCCGCTGCATGACCAGTACAAGTGACCAGTGACCAGTGACCGGTGACCAGTATGCCTGATCGGTCGCGCGCTAAACGTCGTCACTCAGTACTCAGGACTTTCTACTCAGGACTTCGTTATGATTACGCAAGCTCGGCGGAAAGGGATGTCTGGCTGGGGCCGCGGGCGGAGATGGCGTATAATGGGGCAGGATGCGGGCCGGCCAGGATGCCGCGATAGTGTAGGAGCACGGTCATGAATCGCTTAAAAAACCAGGTCGTGATGATCAGCGGCGCGTCGAGTGGCATCGGCCAGGCGACGGCGCTGGCGTTTGCGGCCGCGGGCGCCCGCCTGGCGCTGTGCGCGCGCCGGGAAGAGCGCTTGCAGGCCCTGGTGCCCGCGTTGCGCCAGGCGGGCGCCGACCAGGTGATTACCTGCGCCGCCGATGTGCGGGAGGTGGCCCAGGTCGACAATTTTGTGCAGGCCGCGCTGGCGGAATTCGGGCGCATCGACGTCCTGGTCAACAATGCCGGACTGGCCCGGGGCCTGGACCGTGTCGCCGCGCAAGACGACGAGGCCTGGGACGCCTGGAACGAGATGATCGACACGAACGTCAAGGGGCTGCTGGCGCTCAGCCGCCGGGTGCTCCCGGCGATGATCGCCCAGCAGAGCGGGCATGTCATTAACCTCTGCTCGCTCGCGTCCCATGTGGTCTACGAAGGGGGCAGCGTTTATTGCGCCTCCAAGCATGCCGCGCTGGCGATCACCGAGGCCTTGCGGCTGGAAGTGGCCGACCAGCGCATCCGGGTCACGGCGATCTCGCCCGGCCTGGTGGAGACCGAGTTCAGCGTGGTGCGCTTCCGCGGCGACCAGCAGCGGGCCGACGCCGTCTATGCCGATATGACGCCGCTGACCCCGGAGGACATCGCCGAGTGCATTCTCTTCGCCGCGAACCGGCCCCCCCATGTGAACATCGACGAGCTGATCGTCAAGCCGCTCGACCAGGCCGGCGTGCATAAAGTCGTCCACCGGCGGCCGGCCCCGTAACCTGACGGCCGGCCCCGCCGCTTGGCCGGATCAGCCAGGAGCCGTATGTACCTCTCCCGCCGGGCCCAAACATCGGCCACC
>DATGEF010000434.1:0-16388 GCA_035310405.1 Chloroflexia bacterium
TGCGCCTGGCCGAGCGCCGGCGCGGCGACCTGGCCCGCCACAGCGACCTGATTTTCGACCTCTTCCCCGACCTCAAGCGATTCTATCGCCTGCCGGGCGGGCAGCTCTCCGGCGGCCAGCAGCAGATGCTGGCCATCGCCCGGGTGCTGGTGCCCGACAACCGGCTGCTGCTGATTGACGAGCCGAGCGAGGGGCTGGCCCCGATCATCATCGAAGGCATCGTCGTCGCCCTGCGCCGCCTGGCCGCGCAGGCGACTGTGCTGCTGGTGGAACAAAATTTCCGCATGGCGGCGCAGCTGGCCGACCAGTATTATATCCTGGACGACGGCCACACCGTGCATGACGGCCGCATGGCCGACCTGGTGGGCGACCCGGCCACGATCGGCCGCTACTTAGGAGCAACGTAGATGGCAGGCGCGTTGAGTCGCAACCGATCCGTGTGGGTGACCGTGGGCCTGGTCGCGTTGCTGCTGCTCTGGATGAGCACCCAGTACAAGCCGCAGGTGACGGCGAGCATCCTGCTGTCCGGCCTGACGCTGGGCGCGCTCTACTTCCTGGTCACGTCCGGCCTCTCGCTGATTTTCGGCCTGATGGACGTGCTGAACTTCGCCCACGGCCTCTTTTTCATGTTCGGGGCGTATGTCGGCTACACACTGTACGCCAACCCGCGCCTGATCCTGAACACTCTGCCGCTGGCCCTGGCGCTGGTCGGCGGCCTGATCGTCGGCGGCTGGCTGGCGGGGCTGCGGCCCGGCCCGGCCCGCGACACCCGGGCGGCCCAGCTGGCCACCGCCGCGCTCGGCCTGGCGGGGGGCGGGCTGGCGGTGGCGGCGGTCTGGGGGTTCGATCTCCTCACGCTGGGGGCCCCCACCGGCGGCACCGGCGAGCCGGCCGGGCCCTACCTGCTGCGGGTCCTCGCCTTGAGCGGCGGTGGGCTCTTGCTCGGCCTGCTGCGCGGCTGGCGGGAGCCGGCGCGCCCGCGCGCCGGGCGCCGGGGCGGGCGCGGCCTGGCGATCGGCGCGCTGACCGTCGCGCTGGCCGTGATCCTGGTCTACACCCGGGTGCCCGGCGCGAGCTTCCTGATCGCCCTGTCGTCCAACCTGCGCTTCGTGCTGGCCCTGGCGGCCGGCGCCGCGGCCGGGGCGGCCCTGGGCGGCCTGATCGAGTGGAGCCTGATCCGCCCGCTGTACGTACGCCCCATCTACCAGGTCTTGCTCACGCTCGGCCTGGTGTTTGTCGGCACCGAGGCGGTCAAGGGCATCTGGGGGGCGACCGGCTTCAACATGGAGATGCCGGCGCAGTTCGCCACCCGGGGGACGGGCTGCCGGGCGGCGGACCTGGCGGCCTGGATCACGAAGGGCTGCGCCTCGATCGACGTGCTGGGGCGACCCTTTCCCACCTACCGCCTGTTCCTCATCCTGCTCGGCGGAGTCATGTTCGTCGCCATCGCGCTCCTGCTGCGCCGCTCCCGCCTGGGGATGGTGATCCGCGCCGGCGTGCAAGACAGCGAAATGGTGCAGGCCCTGGGGATCAATGTGCGCTGGGTGTTCACGCTGGTCTTCGCGCTCGGCACGGGGCTGGCCGCGCTGGGCGGGGTGGCGGCGGCCCCCTTCATCGGGGTCTATCCCGAGATGGGCCAGGAGTTTCTGTTGCTGGCCTTTATCGCCGTGGTCATTGGCGGCATGGGCAGCTATTCCGGTGCGGCGTTGGGCGCCTTGCTGGTCGGCCTGGCCCGCGCCTTCGGCGACCAGCTGGTGACCACCGGCATCCACCTGCCCGGCCTCGCCGACGCGCTCACGTTCAGCCCCTCGATCGCCCGCGCCTCGACGGTGCTGCTGATGGCCGTCGTGCTGCTGGCGCGCCCGGCGGGGCTGTTCGGCAAAAAAGATTCCTGACCGGTTCCTGACCCAGGGGAGAACTCGCCGTGGCTAACCCAGAATCGCTAACGCTACCCACCATCCCTCCAGACTCTCTACCAGACTCAGACTCTGGACCTCCAGACTCTCTGCCGCCGGCCTCTGCCCCGCCGGCCTCTGCCCCGCCAGACTCCGGAACTCCGCACTCCGCACTCCGCATTCCGCACTCGACCCTGGGCCTGCTGGGGGTGGCCGCCCTGGTCGCGTTCCCGTTCGCCGTGGCGGCGTGGCGGGGGCAGAGCGTGAACGAGGGGGACGCCAAATTCTGGCAGGGCGTGCTGATCCAGGTATTTATCCTGGCGATCTATGCGATGAGCTATAACTTGCTGCTCGGCTACGCGGGCATCCTCTCCTTCGGCCACGCCATGTTTTTCGGCAGCGGCGCCTACGCGGCCGGCATCCTGCTGACCTCGGCCGGCTGGTCGCTGGAGGCCGTGGTCCTGGCCGTGATCGTGATCGCCGTGGTGCAAAGCCTGGTGATCGGGGTGCTGTCGTTGCGCGTCCGCGGGGTCTATCTGGCGATGGTCACGCTGGCCTTCGCCCAGATGTTTTTCATCCTGGCCGAGGCCACCGATTTCCGCCAGTGGACCGGGGCGGAGGACGGGCTGCACAGCATCCCCGTGCCGGCCTGGCTCGATCCGACCGACCAGCGCCTCCACTTCTACCTCGTGGCCCTGGCCGCTTGTGTCGTGGTCTATGCGCTGATCGCCCGCCTGGTCGCCTCGCCGGCCGGGCGGGTGCTCATCGCGATCCGCGAAAACGAGGCGCGCGCCCAGGCCATCGGCTACAACACCTTCGTCTACAAGCTGCTCGCGGTCGTGCTGGCCGGGGTGCTGGCCGCCGGGGCGGGCCTGCTGAACGCGCTCTGGAGCACCAACGTCAACTCGGCCATGCTGAGTGCCGGCACGACGATCAACGCCCTGCTGATGACGATCATCGGCGGGGTCGGCACGTTGGGCGGGCCGGTGCTGGGCGCGGCGGTGCTACAGCTGCTGGGCTACTGGCTGAACAGCACGTTCGGGCCGCGCTGGCCGCTCATCTTCGGCCTGGTCTACATCGCCATCGTGCTTTTCTTCCCTCGGGGCCTGGCCGGCACCTGGCAGCTCCGCGGGGGCGCCTGGCGCCAGGTCTGGGCGGCCCGCTGGCAGAGCCTGGCCCGGCGCGAAGGGTAGGTTCCTCAGGAAGCGGCAGCGCGATAGGCGCCCGCGCTCAACACCGGCACGGCGGCACTGCTGTCGTAGGCGGCGGCCAACGCGACATCGGCGGTGTAGCCCTGGCCGATCAATTCCTGGCCGGAGCTACACTGTTGCAAGGTGGTGGCCAGCGTGGGGTAGAATCGGGCAAAGGCCGCGGCGGCCAGTTCGGCCTCGGGGGAGCGGGACCCGGGCAGGCCATTGATGATCGCGCCGGCCCCCAGCAGATCCTCCAGCGCGGGCCGCAAGCTGCCATCGGGCCAGCGCTCGCCCGCCGGGATGAGGCTGATCCGCCGGCCGTAGCGCCCGGCGGCGCGGGCAACGGCGGTCGCGTTGCGCAGGCAGCCGGCCAGGGTCGGCCCGGCGCCCGTGGCCAGGCTCAAGGTGGCGCCGTTCGGGGAGGGCAGGACCAGGCGCGTGCCGGCCGGGATGGTGCGCAGCGAGGCCGGTGAGAGCGAGTAGCCGGCTCCCGCGTCACGCCGCGATGTCGCCAGGATGGCCCCCAGCGTGTCCGCATAGGCGCGGGCCGATTCGTCGCGCCAGCGGTAGGGATACACCCACGCCCCGTTGGCCACGGCGATGTCGACGCAGGTGCTGAACGAGAGGACGTCGACGACGACGATCGCATCGCTGTGCGGGGCCAGCGCCGCTACCCCCTGCGCGCCCCACTCGCAGCGGATCTCGTACGCGTGCTGGTCGCAATACATGCCTGGGTTCTCCTGGCGCTAGCGTTATTTTCGTCTCCGGCAAGATGAGTTCTGGGGTATGGCTGATCATGCCAGTTTGATATCCCTCAAGTGCTCGATGTGGGCAAGCGTATCAGCGGTTTTAGCCAGGACATCAATCCACCCTTCCCCATCGATAATGATCACTTCTCTCGCTCCGCTCTTGCCAGTTCCGCTACAGTGGCGCCCGCGCCTTCCGAAAAGGGTACGCCCCACTCCGCTACGAAATCCTGAATCTGATTCCAGCGTGCTTGGCGACTGAATGGTACGGCTATGCTTTTCTCCATCGCTGTCGTACCTTTCCTCCTTGGGGGAACATCATTCTCTCCGACAGACTGCTAGGCTGGACCATTCTCCGGGGAGCACATGAACACCTGGCCTGAAACGGACTGTGGGAGAGGGCTCTGCCCTCGACGCTGTTGCCGCGCGGGTGGACCCTGATCCCATGCCAGGTCGTGACGCGAGTATTTCGAGGGCAGAGCCCTCTCCCACAGTCCGCTAGAGTTGGGCCGGCGTCCTCTTGCGCGATCGCCACGGCCGGGAGCCGCTGCGCGAACCGATCCGCCTGGTCTGTTACCTACCCGAACGGCGCGACCGGCTATCCCAGCCGGTCCGTCCGGGTCGGGTAACCCGCCGTTGCGCCGCCGGGTCAGTCGACCCGGCGGATCGTCACCGGGATGCCGTTGAGGATCGCGTTGCCGGAGGGCGGGTCGATCGCCGTTTCGTCGGCCAGGATGTTGGTGTTGACCCCGGCGTGTTGGGCGGCGACCGCGGTCCGCATCCCCGCGAGGGTGTGCCCCCAGCCGTGCGGCAGGCTGACCACGCCCGGCATGATCCGATCGCTGATCTCCACCGGTACGCGGATCGCGCCGGTGCGGGACTCGACGCAGGCCAGCGCGCCGTCGGCGCCCAGCCCGATCTGTTGCGCGTCGTCGGGATGGATCAGCAGGCTACAGCGATCTTTGCCCTTGACCAGCGAGGGCAGGTTGTGCATCCACGAGTTATTGGAGCGCAGGTCGCGCCGCCCGATCAGCTGGGCGGCGAGTCCCGCCCCGTTCGCCGGGGTGGGCGGGTGCGCGCGGTCGAGCGCGGCCGCCAGACGGGGCAGATCGGCCAGGATCGGCGCGGGCGTGAGCTCGATCTTGCCCGACGCCGTGCGTAAGACCTCCGGGATGCGTGGCTGTAAGGGGCCGAGGTCCACCCCGTGCGGGTGGGCTTCCAGGACGGCCAGGGTCAGGCCGCCGGGCCGCGCCCCAAAGCCGTCGCCGTAGGGCCCGACCCGCAGCAGAAAGTCCAGGATGCGTTCGGGGCCCTGCCGGGGGGCGAGTTCCGCCAGCAAGGCGGCGGGATCGCGGCCGGTCACCGGGGACTCGGCGCTGCGGACTTCGCGCTGGATCATCCGCCCCAGGAGCGCGTCATCCAGCTCCGCGGCGCTGGGCCGCGTGGGGGGCGGCGCTGCGTCCTGGTCGGCGCGGGCGACAATGTCGGCCAGCTGGATGACGCTCTGCCATTCGTCGCGCGCGTCGGGCGGGGGCGCGAACACGGGCGGCGAGTAGTGCGCGACGTTGTGGGCCGCGAGTTGGTAAAACACCACGTCATAGTGCGGGTGTTCGAGCGGCGACAGGGCCGGCAAGATGACGTGGGCGTGGCGACTCGTCTCATTCAGATACAGATCCACGCTGACCATAAACTCCAGCGTGGACAAGGCGCGCTCCAGGCGCTGGCTGTTGGGCGTGCTCAGCGCCGGGTTGCCGCCGATCGTCACCAGGGCGCGGATCTGCCCTTCGCCGGGGGTGTCGATCTCTTCGGCCAGGCAGACCACCGGCAACTCGCCATAGACTTCGGGCAGGCCGCGCACCCGGCTGTGCCAGCGCCCGAGGCGGACCCCTTTGCCCTGGCCGGGCGTCCCGGTCGCGTTGCGGGCGGCGACCGCCGCGCGCGGGAACAAGGCGCCGCCCTCCCGGTCCAGGTTGCCGGTCAGGATGTTCAGCACGTCGACTAGCCAGCTGGTGAGGGTGCCAAACTCCTGGGTGCAGGTGCCGATGCGGGCGTAGACCACGGCGCGCTCGGCCGCCGCCAGCTCCCGGGCCAGGCGGCGGATCGTGGCGGGGGCGATGCCGCAAGCGGCGGCGACCCGTTCGGGGGTGAAGGGGCGCACGACGTCTTCCAGCTGGGCGGCGCCCTGCAGGTGGTCGGCCAGCCGACCCGGGCGCGCCAGCCCTTCGGCGAACAGGGTCTGCACGATCGCGATGAGCAGGCAGGCGTCGGTGCCGGGCCGGATGAAGAGGTGCTCGTCGGCTTCGTCGGCGGTGCGGGTGCGGACGGGGTCGATCACCACCAAGCGCCCGCCCCGCTGCCGCAGGCCCCGCAGCCGCCCGCGCATATCGGGCGCGGTCATGAGGCTGCCGTTGGAGACCAGCGGGTTGGCGCCCAGCACCAGCAGGTAGTTGGTGCGCACGATGTCGGGGATGGGCACGCTGAGCGCGGTGCCAAACATCAGCCCGACCGCGACCTGCTTGGGTATCTGGTCCACGGTGCTGGCGCTGAAGAGGTTATGGCTGCCCAGGGCGCGCAGAAATTCGGGCGCATAAAAGCTGCCCGCCAGGTTGTGGACGTTCGGATTGCCGAGATAGACGCCGACCGCATCGCGGCCATGCTGGCGGATCAGCGGCGCGAGTCCCTGCTCGATGTGGGCGAACGCGGCATCCCAGGTGACTGGGTGCCAGGCGTCGCCGTGCCGCACCAGCGGTTGGCGGATGCGGTCAGGATCGGTATCCAGTTCTTTGAGGCTGGCGCCCTTCGGACAAAGGTAGCCCCGACTGAACACGTCGGCCTCGTCGCCGCGAATGGCCGTCACCGCCCGCCCGCGGGTGGTAAGGGCCAGCCCGCAGGTGGCTTCGCAGAGCGGGCAGGTGGTATAGGCGGTACGCTCGGTGGGTGCGGGGGTGCTCATGGGCGATCTCCTCCACCCCTATTGTACATTCCGGGGTCGCGGCGGTCAAGGCGCTAGCAAGGAAGCAGGCTGGGGAACTGCACAAACGCCCAGCGCGCGGCTCTTGCGGTGGCAGTCCGCGGCATGCTACAATAAGGCAGGGGAACGGCTGAGGAAAGGGGACCGAATCGATGCAGGACGTGCAAACGGGCGGGGTGGCCGCCGCGCCCTTCTGGCGCCGGCTCACCATTCTGGGGCTGCTGATCGTGGCCGGGGGCCTGGGCCTCGGGAGCCTAGCGGGCGGGCGCCTACCCGGGGCGGCGGATGCGGCGCCGGCCGGCGCGGCCGGCCATCATGCCGCGGGCGGCGCGCTCGTCCCGGCGAACGATGCCGATGTCTGCGTGCTCCATCCGCAGGGCAAGCCCGCGCCTTGACATAATGCGATATTGGTTCAGCGGCGGGGGCTGGGGCCGGGCCGCCCGCCCCTACCGCCCGTAACACCCCCATTGCCCTTGCATGCCCAGGCTCCAGGCCCGCGCCGTCGCGAAGATCTGCGCCCGGGCGTCATAGATGCTCGCGGTGCGGTAGGGGTTCCAGGCGCCGGCCCAGGTGGCGGCGCTGTACTGGAACAGCCCATGGTTCAGTCCATCCGGGCTGTCGACCTGGGGATTGCCGCCGGACTCGCAGATCAGGACGGCGTACATGCGATCCTCGCCGTCCGGATAGGGATATTGCTGGCGCGCCTCGTGGATGAGCTGCCGGTAGAGCGCCCGGCCGGTCGCCGGGGTGGGTGCCGCCGTGGCCGTCGAGTCGGGCGCCGTGGCCGCCACCAGCCGTGGGGCCGGCGGGAGCGGCGTAGGGGTAGGGGCTGGCGTGTTCGGCGCGGCCGCCCCGGGCCGCGCCGGCGCGGGAGGGTGGCCGGGAACAGGCGTGAAGATCGCCCGCGCGGCCAGCAAGAGAAGCACGGCCCCCAACCCGGCACACCCCCAGCCCCGCACCACGTCCGCTCTCACGGAGGTGCTGTTTTTTTAGCACAAGGATCATAACCGGGCTTTTTAATCTTTGCTTTATCCGTTTTATCATTGGGGCAACGAGAATTATCAGGTGATGCGGGAGTATCTCCAGATGATGCTGGAGATGTGTTTTGATTAGAAGAACTTCCTGTACCTGCCGGAGGTTGGGTTGGGTTTCCCCTACTTGGTATGCCAGCATCTTCCGTACATCCTGGCGCGTTATTCTCAGTACGAATATAAACGCATCTAAAACGTGTAATATCAACGTTCAAATCATAGCCATCAGCACGAATGAAACGAAACGATCCATTCCCAGATAGATCGACTATAAATGGCGCATCTCCAACTGCAATATCACGTATATCCATTTGGTTAGTATTGTTATCAAGAAGGCGAAGACGCAGTATTCGCCTTTGCAGTGCAGGTTGGACAGGGACTGATGCACCTATCCCGAATCTCCCGATTGGGGTTACTATTGAGGCTTCGCCACTTATATCTATTTGGCCGTCTGTATGAAGGTTAATCAAGACTGGCGAGTATGGCGGCTGCCAGAAAACGTATGGATTGACAGAGATCTCCGGTCCAGATGAGTTAGAGGAAGTGGAAGATCCCTGTCCAGAGTTGCCAGATGAAGTGGAGTACGCTGATCCATTATTACTAGAGGATGTCCCACAACCAACCAAGAGCAATCCAAGAGCTAGAGTACCTATAGTCAGGAAGAAAGTTGGGCATTTGGATAGTTTTTTCACATTAATCCTCTGATGCCAAATACAAGTGCCGTCACCTTCCGCAATTCTCCAACTCACCAACTTCGCAGGCTGGGCAACGTCGGGGATGTCCATGCAAAATCTCCCGCTTTGCACCCATTTCTTTTAAACAATCCTCACAAAAGAGAACCCTATACACTATACAATGTATAGCCTTACAGGCATACATAGTTCTCGAGTTTCCAAAACTATTTATATGTCCGCATCTAAAACATTTTTTCTTTGCCATGGAATCAAACACTCCTCGGAATGGTAGGTCGGCACTCAACCGTGGTCGGTTGTTGACCTGTTAATGCTAGCGGATCGAACCTTGCGCAGTACCTTTCAGCACTGCTATCCAGGGCTGGGCGGCGGTCTTTGGCCGGTCTGCGGCCGCTTGCCAGAGCAACTAAGGGTCCATAAATTTATAAGTTCCCTCACTTGGCTGTGGCCCCGGTGGCCTGGGTGGGGGAAGTTATTCTTTTATGAGCCCTAAGCGCGCTAAGCGTATTGTTTGGGCGCGACTCGCGCAGCGTAAACGAGGATCGCAAGAACGATGGTGGCTACGGATGCCAGACCACGGTTGAGTGCCGACCTACCTCTGTGCGAGTTTGTGGCTAAGTTGGGCTTATTAAAGCCCAGACGGTGAAGGTGTACAAGGTGAAGAGATAATAGCGTTGTGGTAAAGATATTCTATCACTGCCTAAGCCAAAAAGCAAGATGGTACTGAGATCTTGGATGTCGGCTCTTTTATTGTGGAAGCATGGCCAGGACCTTGCGCATCCCTCAGCATCGCGGCGCATCTGAAACTAAACAGTTGCAGACACCTGCCCGGCTGGGTAACCGGTCCGCGCTGGTCTTAGCCGCGGCGGCTGGATGTGAATCCGTTCAGTTTCAGATGCGTAGCCATCGTGCCTGATGCGCAAGGTCCTGCCCCGCACACCCCCAGCCCCGCACCGCGTCCGCTCTCACGGAAACGGCCGGGCCAGCCATTCCTGGGGTTGGACGGCTGGGCCGGAGGCGTGGACCTCCCAATGCAGGTGCGGGCCGGTGGCGTTCCCCGTGCTGCCGGCCAGCGCGATGCGGTCCCCCGTCTGCACCGGCTGGCCGAGGCTGACGCGGAACGCCGAGAGATGGGCGTACAGGGTGAATACGCCGGCGCCGTGATCCAAAATGACCGTGTTGCCACGTAACTCCAGGAACTGCGCCCAGACCACGCGGCCGGGCGCCGGCGCATAAACCGGCGTGCCGTAGTCGGCCGTCAGGTCGAGCCCGGTGTGGATCTCATAGGGCGGCTCGTCGTTATAGGCGCGGCGCTCGCCGAACGGCGAGGTCTCCTACGGGGCGCCGTGCAGCGGCAGGACAAACCGGCCGGACCAGCGCGGCGGGCCGCTGCGCCCGGCGAACACGGCGTCCAGCGTGGCGTGCTCGGCGGTGCGGGTGGCCTGCGGAGTGCGGGGCCCGTAGTATGTTGTGCGCGCGGTGGGATAGGGGTAGCGGCGCACCGGGAGGGTCCGCTCGACTTGCTGGGTACTGCCGTCGGCGCCCTGCAAGCTGACGAGCAGGCGCAAGGAATCGGGAGATTGGTATGACTCCGCGCCCGCCACGGCCCACGGCTGGGCCACTGTGCTGCTGCCGGCCGTCAACGGTACGCAGCAGGTAAAGGCCAGCGTGTTGCCGTTCAGGCTGCCCCCCGTGACCGTGCTGCCCGGCGGCGGCACCACCTTGATCACCGCCGTGTGGCCCTCTTGCAGGACCGGTGGCTCCAGGATCACGGCCGGGGCCTGCCGCGCCAGGGCCCCCAGAGGCGTCGCTAACGCCTGGTACCCGACGGCCTCCAGCTCCGGGTGCCATTCCAGGCGGGCGCGCTCAAAATACTGCACTGTCCGGCCATCTTCGGTCAGCTCTTCGGAAAGGGGGAAGCCAAAGACCGGCAGGCCGCCCTCGGCATCCCAGAAGCGCAGCAGGCCGCCCAGGATGCTGTGCCCGGTGGCGGCAAAGTAGCGGTGGTCCGGGTTGGAGGGGAACGGCGCGATGCGGGGAAAGGTCCGCGCGCCCAGCAGCTCGGCGCCCAGGCGGCCCAGCGTGACCTGCCAGCCGGCCGGGTAGCTCGGGTGCCATTCCAGGCGGGCGCGCTCATAGTACTGCACCGTCAAGCCATTTTCCTGGCTGGGGGCGGCGAGCGGCGCGCCGAACAGCCGCGCGCCGTCATGCGTCTGCCAGAAAGCCTGAAAGGCAGTCGCGGCCGCGAGATCGCCGCCCCCGGCCTGGCCCCCAGGGCGGGCCAGCGCGCCCGGCCCCAGCAAAAAGCCGCTGATCAGCAGGGCGGCTGCCCCGCGACGCCACCAAAAATGCATCGACAATCCTCCTTGTAGCGCGTGGGCCGTGGTGCGCATTGTACCATACGCCACCGCGGGGAACAAAATTTCGGCCGGTGGCGTCTATGGGCTAGAGCGCACCACGTGACCTTGCACCAGTAACCGTAGACCGCCGTAACTATAAGGAGGTTTCCCATGGATTCGCAGATCGATACCACCCCCGGCCGCGCCGCCGCCACGCCGCGCCACCCGCTCCCCTGGCTAGCCGGTAGGCCGGCGCGTACCCGCCGGGCGCTGACCGGCGGCGGCCTGCTGGCCGTCGTGCTGATCGCCGGCCTGCTCCTCAGTCTGCGCAGCGGCAACGCCAGCCCCACCTCGGTCGCGGCCCCGGCCCCCTTGAGTCTGAACGCGGCGCCCCAGGCGCCGGCGGCGCCCCCCCTGTCTGACGCGATGCGCGACCCCGCGGGGGGCGCGGTCCTCCACGCCGGGTACGACGCCTCCACGGGGGGCGCGGCCACTTCGGCCGACCGCTCCGCGGCCCCCGGAGGCACGGCCGCCAACGCGTGGGACCGTAAGATCATCCGCACCGGCACGCTGAACCTGGTCGTGACCGATGTGGAGAACAGCCTGGCGACCATTCGCGGCATCGCGGCACAGGCCAACGGCCTGGTCTTCAGCTCGAACACCGAGTACCAGGGCGATGATATGGTGGCCACCGTCACCATCGAGGTGCCGGTCGACTCATTTGACGGCGTGATGACCCAGCTGCGCAAGCAGGGGGTGAAGGTGCTCACCGAGACGAGCACCAGCCAGGACGTGTCGCAAGAATACACAGACCTGAGCGCGCAGCTCAAGAACCAGCAGGCGCAGGAAGCGCAGTTACGCCTGCTGATGAGCCGGGCGACTACGGTCGGCGAGACCCTGGCCGTGCAGCAGACGCTCAGCCAGGTGCAGGGCCAGATCGAGCAAGACCAGGGCCGCCTGAACTACCTCAGCCACAAGAGCGATCTCTCGTCGATCACCATCACGCTGACCCCCAAGCTGATCGCGGCCAGCGCCCCGGCGCCCGGCTGGCAGCCGGCCGAGACGGCGGCCCGCGCCTGGCAGGCGTCCCTGACGCTGCTCACCCAGGCCGGCGACGTGCTGATTACCGTGCTGGTTTTCTGCTGGTGGCTGCTGCCGCTGCTGGTCGTCGGCTGGCTGCTCCTGCGCGGCCGCCGCCGCCAGGCGCGCCTCGCCGGGTGAAGCCTAGACGAGTAGGCAGTAGGCAGTAGGCAGTAGGCAGGGAGCCGCGTGGTTAGTCGGTAGCCGGCGGCTCACTGACGAGTAGGCAGTAGGCAGTAGGCAGTGAGCCGCGTGGTTAGTCGGTAGCCGGCGGCTCACTGCCTACTGCCTACTCGTCCTACCGCCTACTGCCTACTGCCTACTGCCTACTCGTCCTACAGCCTACTCGTCCTACAGCTCCGCGTTGGCCGGGGGGCTGAGGCCGGCCCCGGGCACGGGGGTGGGCGGCAGGAGCTGCTGGCGGTCGTAGAGATCGTCGGCCAGGTGGAGCGTCAGGCAGTCCCGGGCGTTGAGATAGCGATCGCGGCCGGCGTAGATAAAATCCAGCCACCAGGCGGCGTCATGCTGGCCCGTGCGCTGGGCGAACAGGTTCGCGACCAGGTTCTTGTAGTGGTCGGCCAGCACGGCGTAGTCGTTGAAGATCCGCTGGTCGCTGCCGGAGAGAAACCACTGGGGGCTGTGCAGCATCAGCGTGGAATAGGCGCCCATCAGGCGCCGGTCGCCCGCTTGAAAGACGATGGCGCCCATCGAGTAGGCGAAGCCGGTCACCACCGTGTGGATCGTGACCCCATAATCGGCCCGCGTTTTGTAGATCATCTCCATGATCGCGATGCCCGAGCCGACCGAGCCCCCGCCGGAGTTGATATAGACCGTGATCGGGCTGCCGGGGTCGTCGCGGCGGGCGATGGCCATCAGCAGCAAACTCTGGCTGAAGCGTTGGGCCGCCTCGTCGTCGATATCCCCCAGGAAATAAAAGCCGGCCGCCTCCAGCTCCTGGCGGTGGCGGCTGGCCCGCAGGACGAGCTGATCCAGATCCATGGGCTGCCGTGCCTCCTTCCGACTATGGGGCGCTCAAGCCCGAGGGCCCCGGAGTAGGGGTCGCCGCCGATGCACAGGCGGTGCCCGTGATCGAGAGGTAAACGATCTTGGCGATCTGGCCGCGAGTGGCCGGGTTGTACGGGCGGAAGTACGGCCGGTTCGTGCTATCGCAGGGCTCGCCCACGCCCCCGCAGCTGTAGCCGCTGATGATGCTGTGGCAGGATGCGGTCTCCACGAACAGGTAGAAGGCCGTATTGGGCAGCACGTCCGCGAAGCTGCCGGCCGGCGGGTGGACGAGCGCCCACCCGGCGGCCACGACGGCGATCTTGCTCAACTGGCCGCGGGTGACGTTGGCGGCGGGCCGGAAGTACGGCCGGTTGAGGTTGTCGCACGGCTCGTTGGGGCCGCCGCAGGTGTAGCCGCTGATGATCGTATCGGCGGCCGCCGTCTCGATCACGGCGAAGAAGGGATTGGTCGGCGGCACGTCGGCGAAGGTGTAGGCGCCGCCGGCCGGCGTGACGATCGCTTTGCCGTCCCCCAGGACGACGATCTTGACCATCTGGGCGCGGGTCGTCTGGTTATACGGCCGGAAGCTGAAGGTGCCGTCGCCGTTGCTGTAGCCCGAGATGACGCCATGGCAGGCCAGATAGAGCACCGGCGTGTAGAAGTAATCCGCCGCGTGAACATCGCTAAAGCTGACCAGGCAGGGGGTGGCCGTGGCGGGCGCGGGGGTAGCCGTCCCCGGCACGCGGGTGGCGGTGTTACTCGGCGCGGGCGTGGCGCTGGGCCCGCCCGGCGTCGGCGTGGGTCCCGCCGGCGTCGGCGACGCCGTGTTGGTGGGCCCCGCGGCCGGCGTGTTGGAGGGCGTGGCCGTCGCCGTCGCGGTGCTGGAGGCGGGCAGCGGGGAGGGCGTGGTGGTGACCGTGCCGCAGGCCGGCAGCGTATAGCTCACGCGCAGGCCCGGGGTCAGCACGGCAGTGCCGCAGCTGAACTGCGTGTAATGGGTGTCGTCCTTCTGCACCCCGGTCGTCGCCGAGCCGCCGCTGCCGCTCACATTGCCGTAGATGAGATCGAAGCTCGGCGTGCTCTCGTACAGGCGTACTTCAAAGTTAACCGCGCCGCCCCCGCTATAGAGGACCGCGCGCCACTCGACGTTGAGAATGCGGTTGGGTGCGCTGCCGCTCATCGACGTGAAGACCCCACAGCCGGTGCAGCTTGAGGAGCCACAGGCCCCCGTACACAGGTCGTCCCAATGCCCGTAGATGGTGTAGGTGGCGCCGGAGGCCGGCAAGCAGGCATTCTGGTAGTTGCTGCTGCCGGCCACCAGCTGCAGCGTACCGTTGGAGTCGACATTGGCGTTGGTGAAGCTCTGATCATAGAGGGTGACCGGGAAGGGGAGGGTGATCGTGGTCAGGCAGTCGTCGCAGTGGCTGCCGGTGTCTGTGCTGCCGGGTACAATCGTCGCCGCCGTGGCGGTCTGGTAGGTGTAGTTGCTGTTCGCCGCACACAGGGTCGGGGTCGCACTGGGCACGGCCGGCGTGCTGGTCGGGGTACGCGTCTGGGTGGCGGTGGGCGGGGTGCCGGTCACGGTCGGGGTCGCGGTGCCGGGCGGTGGAGTGACCCAGAGCCAGGCGGCGGCGACCGGGCCCCACGTAAAGTAGCCCTGGAAGGGGCTCACCCCGCGGCCGCGCACGAAGAGGAGGTGCCGGCCGGGGGCGATGGTCGTGGTGTCGACGGTGGCGTTGGCGGTGACGGTTTGCGCGCCGCCGAAGGGGCCGCTCATGGCGACCGCGGTGCCGCCGGCCCAGGGCGGCGTGTCGAGATAGTACTCGGCCGCGCCCACGTTCTGGGCGAAGCTATTGCCGGTCCAGGCGTAGTTGATCGTGGCAGTGAGCTGCGTGGTGGTGCCCTGGGTCACGGTCATCGGGTTGGTGGCCACCGCGCTGGTATCGGGGCCATGGGCCAGCAGATAGGGCTGGCGGGCGATCTTGGCTTCGTAGACCAGCGGCCCTTTGTTCGCCGGCCAGAGGGTGCCGTCGACATAGCTGAGCGGCACGAGGAAATCGCTGCCGCCGACCTCGGTGGTAAAGGCTGCGGCGCCCAGCTCGCCGTAGGCCCAGTCGATCGCGTCGCCGTCGACGGCGTAGAGACAGTTGGGCGGCTGGCAGGCCTGGTAGCTGTTGCCGGCCGGGTAGGCGTTCGGGGCCTGGATGTGCTTGCCCAGGTTGGCCAGCTCCGGGCCGTTCGGCGCGGCGGTGGTGGTCCAGCCCCAGGGATAGAGGTTGAGGGACGCGTTGGAGTGCATGTCCTGGAAGACGCCGGTGGTGGTGATGGGCGCCGGGTCGCTATTGTTCGGGCCGCGCTGGTCCGGGATCAGCAGGCGCACCTGGTTCATCGACGCCTGCGTCTCCGGGTCCGAGCCGCTGCTGGAGCCATGGTAGGTCTCGCTGCAGGCGGCGCCACTGGAGCCCCCGCAGCAGTTCCAGAGGAAGATGAAGTTGCGGTTGTTATCGGTGCCGAACTGGTTGCTCACGCTGGGGGGCCAGACATTGCAGCCGTTGGTATGGTTGCCGTTCTTGCGCTGGTAATACGGGCTGGCGCCGCCCCCCCCGGACTCGACGATGTGATGGCCGTCGGGGTTGAGCATGGGCACGACCCAGATGTCGTGATAGTCCACCAGCCAATGCATATCCGGGTCGCTGTTGTAGCCGTCCAGCAGCAAGCTGATATAGCGCATGGCGATCTCCGGCACGGCAATCTCGCGCGCGTGGATGCCCGCTTCATACCAGTAGACCGGCTTGGGGCCGGGGATCGCCTGGTTGGTGATATGCAGCGCCCAGATGCTATAGCCGTTGTTGGCGTCGGGCTGGGTGCATTGGCCCGGGTTGGCCTTGCACCAGGAATCGCCGATGTTCACCTTCTGGGCGAGGGTGGGGTACGCCGCGACGTATTGGTCGAGGTAGGTCTGCATCTCCTCGACGGTTTTGAAGCCATTGTAAAACGTATCGCCGAACAGGTGGGGATCGCTGAGGCGATCGGTCTCTTTCTGATCCACCGTGTAGCGCAGGCCGAGCCCCTGGATGTGCTTGAAAAGCGCATCGTCGGCCAGGACCGTCAGGTAGCCGTCCCGGGTATCGGTCTCCTCGGCCCCCAGATCGACGGCCAGCCGGTCGCGCTCGGCGATGGTGCCGTAGTAGACATGCACCACCCAGACCGCCATGCGCGCGGCCCCGGCCGCGCTGGGCGCGGCGCCCCCGCTATTCGGGCTGATCGCTGCCGCACTGCTGCGGCCCAGCGGCGGGCCCGTGATCAGGCCCACGGCGACGGCGAGCACGGCCAGGCCGAGGCCCAGTGTTTGCCACTTCCCCTTATTCCACTGCACGGCGGCGATCTCCTTTGAGATAAGCAGGGTCTCTATTCAGGACGCAGTATAGCACGCCCC
>DATGEF010000435.1:0-4121 GCA_035310405.1 Chloroflexia bacterium
CACCTCTTGCCAGGCCTGGCCGGTCCAATGCAGGGCGAGCGGCCGGTCCCCGACCTGCGGGGCGAGGGCGGGCACAGCCACGTCGCCGACGGCCCAGACATCGGTTGGGCTGAGCGCCGCCAGGCCGCGGATGGTCCCGCTGGGGACCGGGAGAGCCATGGGCAGCCAGCTCGTGCCCGTCCAATGCCAGGCCCCGGCGGCAGCACTAATGCTGCCCGCCGCCCAGACGTCGCCGGGCGCGGCCGCCACCGCGGCCAGCAGGTTCTCGCCTAACGGTGCCTCGGTCTCGCGCCCGACCAGGGCACAGCCCGGGGCGGCGGCGGCGGCGTGCGGCTGCCGGCCCAGAGCGGGCCCGCCGGCCAGCAGTACGCCGACCAGCACCAACACGCGCCAATATTTCCTCGGACTCATGGCCATTACCTCCTACACTTGCGTAACGGGTGTGCAACCCATGTCGTGGCTTTAGAAAAGGAGGTGGTCCAGACCCCCGTCGAAGCCGCTAGTCTTGACTCCGCTGCTTCTGGTGTATGCAACGGACGGGCTGGGCCGGGGTTGCAGGATTCCGGGGCGGATGGGGGAATTCATGATTCGGGGGGCGCGATTAAAGGGGTTAGTCGGATAGGCGGTAAGGGGAATTCCACTTCTTCGTCTTCTTCGTGCCCTTCGTGTCCTTCGTGGATCAGCCCTCCGGGTGGCCGATGCGGCGGCGGACGGCGGCGAGTTGCTGCTCCAACTCCTGGATGCGGGCTTCGGCGGCTTTGCGGGTGTTGAGCTCGTCGAGGACTAAGGCGACGGCCTGCTGCAAGCGATCTTCCAGGTCCATGAGGGCCATTTTGAGCCCCATCTGGGCTTCCTGCGCCGCGGGGCTGCGCTGTTCGTCGAATTCGACCGGCGCGCCCGCTTCCAGCGCCCCAGCGGACGCGGGGGCCGGCACGGCCGGGGCACTGAGAATACTCTGCTGCAGCTGCGCCGCCATCGTGGCGATGCCGCGCAGCTCGACTTTGAGCGTCTCGATCGTTTCGTGCTGGTGCCAAGCTTCGCTGTCTTTGTGGTTGAAGGCATCCTGCAGCTGCCGGACCTTCTCGCGCTCCACCACCAGCTCGGCCGCTAGCCGCGCCGCCCGCGCCCGCTCGGCCCGGAGCTGCTCGGGCAGGGAATCACCGCCGGCGGATGGGCGTCCAGAGTGGGTCATCGCTCATACATCCTCTCTTCTGTGCCGGATTCTACATCCCCCGCGGGCGCGCTGTCAAGCACCCTCCGAATGCGGAGTGCGGAATGCGGAGTGCGGAATAGGGGGGCCAGCGCCCCCGCGCGACTTAGTTGACAGCGCGCCTGGAAGGTGCTAAACTTAAACAAATAGTTAAACGCTTATGGCAATCTCGCCGGCAAAGGAGCGGCGGCGCCCATGCCTACCACGCCTACTGACAGTGCCGAGCTCGGCGCCCTCCTGCAGCTGACCGAATCGGCGCCCTACGAGCTGCTGTTGAGCCTGGGCGCCGTCTACTGGGCGCCGCCGCGCCACCAGGCCTGGGTCGAGCGCGCGCGGGCGGCGTTAGGGCCGGCCACGCTGGCCGATGTCCGCTTCTTCGCCGAAAGCCTCTGGCACCGGCTGGCGCTGATGGAGCTCCCGGTCGACTACCCGGGGCCGCCCGGCGATGCCGCCGGCTTCATCGACTACGTGGCCGCCCTGGATGCCGATACCTTCCTGTTCTATCTCTGGGGCCGCATCATCCCGCGAGACGACGTGCCGGCCCTGCGGGCGGCACCGGAGCGCATCGCCGAACGCTTCTACGCCTTCTACGAGGCCACCTGGCCCGGCAGCGGGCCGAGCCACACACGGGGCGAGGCTCTCCTCCAGGTGGCCACCGCCCCGGCCGCCACCCAGGCGCGGCTGGTCGCCCTCCTGCGGACCTATTATGACCAGGTGTTCGCCGCCGAGCTGCCCGAGCTCCGCCGCCGCTGGGCCGCGAGCCTGGAGGAGAAGCGGCAGGCCCTCGCCCGGCAGGACCCGGCGAGCTTCCTCGCCCGCTTGTTGGAGAACCGCAGCCTGCCGCCCATGTTCCCCGAGGGCACCCCCTTGCGCGAGATCCGGGTCATTCCCTCCTACTACATTTGGCGCGCCAATTTCGAGATCTGGGGCTACGGCACGCTGAGTATCCTCTACAACGCCAGCCAGACCGAAAGCCGCCTGCAGGAGCGCGATCAGGCCGGCACGCAGCTGGCCGCGGTGGCCGCGGCCCTGGCCGACCCCAACCGGCTGAAGATCCTGGCGGCGATCGCACAGGACCCGGGCTGCTATGGCCATAAGCTGGCCCGCCTGTGCGGTATCAGCCAGCCCGCGGTGTCCCGTCATATGGGCATCCTCAAGCGCGCCGGACTGGTCGACGAAGAGCCCAGCGACGGGCGCGTCCTCTACCGGCTGCGCCAGGCCAGCCTGGAAGCCTTTCTGCCCCAGCTGCTCCAATATTTGAACGACTGACCTTTTGGCGGGTCGCAAATCGGTCGAAAGACGGAGGCCGCGGTATTGCCCCAACGCCCCAATCGTGATATAATAATAACGAATTAGTTAATGTAGCATCTTGACTCTCTCACCCGCCAAGTGAGATTTTAAACGGGATGCATCTTAACTGATTAGTTAATCATTAAAGGAGGTTGAGATGAATTCCAATATCTACAACCTGGAACGCTACATGCAGACCGAAACTACCCGCCGCCAGGGCCAGGCCACGCAGCGCCGGCGCGGCCAATTGGCCCGGCAAACGCTGCGCCTGCGCGGCACGCGCACGCTATTACGGGCGGGCCGCCTGGTTATCGGCTGGCAAAGCCGGTAGCCGGCGGCGCCAGGCCTGGTCACTCGCCGGACACCTGGCCGTTTAGCCAGGGGCGCGGCTACCTGAATGGGTGATCCGGGGGGACGGCGCGGCGGGTATAGTAAAGAGAGTGATATCCGCAGCGAGTGGACGTCTCAAGGCCTGGAGGGTACAATGGAAGTTATAACGGAAGCAACAACCAGCAGCAACGTGCTGCAGACACTATCGAATCAAATGGCCGACGCCGTCGAGCGCGCCGGCCGCGCGCTCGTCTCGGTCAGCGGGCGGCCCCGGCACCCGGCCAGCGGCATCGTCGTGGCCCCGGACCAGGTCCTGACCGCCGACCATGTGCTGGAGCGCGAGGAAGACCTGACGGTCACCACCGGCGACGGTCGCACGTTGCCGGCCCAGTTTGTGGGCCGCGACCCGGCGACTGACCTGGCGGTGCTCAAAGTGCCCGACCTGGGCGGCGCGCCGGCCGCGCGGGCCAGCGCGCCGGCCCGCGTAGGCCAGCTGATCCTGGCCGTCGGCCGGCCGTCCAGCGAGGGCCCGATGGCCAGTATTGGCATCGTCAGCGCCGTCGGCGGGCCCTTGCGCACCGAATGGGGGGTGACCCTGGAGCGCTATATCCGTACCGATGCCACGCCCTATCCGGGCTTCTCGGGCGGCCCGCTGATCGATAGCCAGGGGGCCGTCGTCGGCGTCACGACCACCGGTCTGATCAACGGCGTCACCTTGGCCGTGCCGGCGGAGATCGCCTGGCGCATCGCCGACACACTGGCCCAGCACGGCACCATCAAGCGCGGCTACCTCGGCCTCAGCAGCCAGCCGGTGCAGCTGCCGGCCGATCAACGGGCCGGGTGGACACACGAATCCGGCCTGCTGATCGTGCGGGTCGAGAAGGACAGCCCGGCGGCCAAGGGCGGCCTGCTACTCGGCGATGTACTGGTCGCCTTCGACGGCCAGCCGATCACCGACACCGACGACCTGCAAGCGCTGCTCTCCGGCGAGCGCGTCGGCAAGACGGTCCCGGTCGACATCCTGCGCGGCGGCGCGCTGCAGCAGCAGCACGTCACCGTCGGCCAGCGAGGCTAGAGGTACGATCATGACACTGGAGACACTGCTGGCCCCGGCCCAGGCAACCGGGGGGACCGACCCCCTTTCGTCGGAAATCATCGGCCTCGTGGACCGCGTGCGGCCGAGCGTCGTGCAGGTGCAGAGCCACGGCCATGGCGGCGGCGCCGGGGTGATCTGGCACGAGGACGGCAAAATCCTTACCAACCATCACGTCGTCGCCGGGCGCGGCGGGCC